>JBEGJG010000079.1:0-12383 GCA_041184705.1 Candidatus Eiseniibacteriota bacterium | reverse complement strand
GTCTTGCGCCGCCTGCCTCGCCGCTTGCGTCGAACCACTGCCCTGTCTCATGGTCGTACACCCAGGGATACTGTGAGTAGTCGTAGCGCCCGTCACCACCGCTCCCTGCTGCTGCTCCCGGTGCTCGCCCTGCTGCTGGCGGGTCCGCACGCGCACGCCCCGCGCGGCACTGGCGCGCCGAGGCCGAACGAGCGCCCCTCGGACTGGTTCCTGCTGCAGCGCGCCATGCCCGACGGCACCATCCCGAGCGATCGCATCGCGGCCGCGAACGAGCAGGTCCTGTTCGAGCGCGCGTTCGCCGCGCGCACGTTCGCGGCCACCGCGAGTGCGCAGGACTGGACCCCGATCGGTCCCGCCAACGTGGGTGGACGCGTGAACGCGTTGGTCGGCGCTCCCGGGGGCGTGCCGCTGTTCCTGGGAGCCGCGCACGGGGGCGTGTTCCGCTCCGACGATCGCGGCGTCAACTGGGTGCCGCTCACCGATGCGCTCGGGCTGTCGTCCGTGGGTGCGCTCGCGCTCAACCCGCTCAACCCGAACTCGCTGTGGCTCGGCACCGGCGACGCCAACGGCACGGTGGACGGCTACGACGGCACCGGCGTGTACGTGAGTCGCGACGGTGGGCGGCGCTGGACGTCCCGCGGCCTGCGCGGCACCTCGCGCATCTCGGCGCTCGCGTTCTCGCCCACCGACACCAACCGCGTGTACGCGGGCGCGATGGGCAAGGCGTTCACCACCGATCCCGCGCGCGGGTTCTACCGCAGCACCGACGGTGGCCTCACGTGGACGCGCACGCTGTACCTCAACGACAGCACCGGCGTGTCGGACATCGCCGTGCATCCCTCGAACCCCGACACGTTGTGGTGCACCACGTGGACGCGCGTGCGTCGCCTCACCTACCGACGCGCGCACGGCCCCGACTGCGGCGTGTGGCGCAGCACCGACGGCGGCCTCACGTGGGCTCGTCTCGGCAACGGGCTGCCGAGCGGACCCGACGTGGGCCGCATCGCGATCGCGGTCGCCCCGTCCATGCCCTCGCGCCTCTACGCCTCGGTCACCACCGGGCCCGCGGGCGGCTACACGGGCGCGGGCCTGTACCGCAGCGACGACGGTGGCACGTCGTGGGCGCGCGTGGACGCGACCACGCTGCACGCGACCATGTTCGGCGGCTTCGCGTGGTTCTTCGGGCGCGTCGCGGTGTCCCCGGTGGACCCCGACGACGTCTGGGTGCTCGGCGTGCGCCTGGCGCGCTCGCGCGACGGGGGCGTGCTGCTCGAGGACGTGACCGGGGCCGCGCACGTGGACATGCACGCGCTCTGGCTCGACCCGCTCGCGCCCGACGACGCGTACCTCGGCAACGACGGCGGTCACTACGCCTCGACCGCGGGGGGGCCGTGGCAGAAGTCGCTCAACCTGCCCATCACCCAGTTCTACGCAGGCGCGGTGGACCCGCAGAACGTCGGCAAGGTGCTGGGCGGCACGCAGGACAACGGCACGATCAAGACCGAGTCGGGCCCGCTGGCGTGGTCGCTCATCCTGGGTGGCGACGGGTTCCGTTGCCTCGTGCACCCGACCAACACCAACCTGCTGCTCGCGGAATGGCAGTACGCCAGCGATCGCACCGGCGTGAAGCGCTCCACCAACAACGGGGCGTCGTTCGCGGCCACCACGGGCTGGGTGGGCAGCGACCGCTACAACTGGCACACGCCGTTCGTGGCCAACCCGCTCAACCCGAACACGCTCATCGCGGGCAGCCAGCGCGTGTACAAGAGCACCAACAACGGCGTGGCGTGGAGCGTGACGAGCGGGGATCTCACCACCAACCCCGGCGCGGCGGTGGTGTACGGCACGATCAGCGCGCTCGCCATCTCGCCCGTGGACACCTCGCTCTACGTGGCGGGCACCGACGACGCGCGCGTGTGGAGGTCCACCAACGCGGGTGCGACGTGGCAGGAGATCTCAACCGGACTGCCCAAGCGCTACGTCACGAGCGTGGCGGCCGATCCCGTGGATGCCAATACCATCTACGCCACGTTCTCGGGCTTCGGGCAGGACCTGCACGACCCGCACGTGTTCCGCTCGACCGACCGCGGCGCGACCTGGCAGGACGCCAGCGGGAACCTGCCCGACGCCCCGGTGAACGACCTGGTGGCCGACCCGCTCCTGCCCGGCACCCTGTACGTCGGCACCGACCTGGGGGTGTTCGTGACCCGGAACCACGGCGCCACGTGGGCCCCGCTGGGCGGGGCGATGCCCGTGCAGACGGTCTGGGACCTCGTGCTCCACTCGGGATCGCGCCGCCTGTTCGCGTTCACGCACGGCCGCTCGGCATGGAGCCTGTCGCTCGCCACCGTGCCGCTCCCGGTGCCCGGCGACGCCCCCACCGCGCTCGGCGCGCTGGAGCTCGACGCCCCGTCGCCGAACCCCGCGCGGGCTGCGACGCGACTCGCCATGACGCTGGGGTCACGCTCCCAACTCGTTGCCGACGTGCACGATGCGAGTGGGCGTCGAGTGCGCGTCCTGCATCGCGGGGCGCTCGATCCGGGCCGACACACGCTGGTCTGGGACGGGCGCGACGAGCGCGGCGCGCGCCTGCGCGCCGGCGTGTACTTCGTGCGCGCGACCGACGGTGCGACGACCCGCACGCGTCGCGTCGTGCTCGCCGACTGACGTCCGCGGACCGACGCGCACTCCCCGATCGGCGGTCCGGGACGCACCTCCCGAGGTTCGAACGGACCGCTCGGCGACCCCCGTTCGAGCCGCCCGGACCGGGGCGATGGCGACCGGCGAATCGTTCCGACCGCGTCAGGTCTGGACGGAATCGCCATGGGGTCCGAATTCGCTTTGATTTTCGCGGCCCGCGCTGCTACATCTTCTCCCCGTCAGGGCGTGCGACTCACGTCCGACAGAGATTCCACCTCTGGTTCCAGTCATGGAGGATTGACCCAATGGCGAAGATGATGACCAAGACGCAGGTCGCCGCGCATCTGGCGACGAAGTTCGAAGTGACGAAGAAGACGGGCACGGCGATCCTCGAGGAGCTCGCCACGCTCGCCGCCAAGCAGGCCAAGAACGGCTTCGTGTTCCCGGGCGTCGGCAAGCTCGTGGTCGTGAACCGCAAGGCTCGCATGGGCCGCAACCCGCAGACGGGCGAGTCGATCAAGATCCCCGCGAAGCGCGTGCTCAAGTTCCGCATCGCGAAGGCGATGAAGGACGCCGTCCTCAAGTAGTCGTCCCGCCGTCGAATCATCGGGCCCCGTGGCGCATGCGCCGCGGGGCCCACGGCTTTTCGGAGTGGTTCTTCAGACCCATTCCCTCTCGCTGGCTCAACCGCCAGGTCGTGCTACTACTACTCAGCCCGGACCGAGGTCCGGAACCCCGCAGGGGCGCGGCCGCTTCGGCAATCCGTCGACACGACCCCCTACGCACCTGCATCGCATCCCGACGGAGGCGACGATGTCCGCGTTTCTCAAGACGATGCTGGTGCTCCTGTTGTGCACGGCTTTCTCCAACGCGCACGCGCAGTCCGCTCCTTTCACGTTCGGAATCGAGGGATCGATCAGCCGAGGGGCTGGCGACTTCGGCGATGCCGTCGAGCTTGGGCAGCAGTTCGGCATCACGCTGGAACGTCAGGTCAGCCCGAACGCCGCCATCGGCTTCTCGGTCGGCCGTCACGGCTGGGACGCCAACAGCGAATTCAATTACGCCCTCTCCGCCCTGCTGTCCTCACTCATCGACCCCACCTTCGATCCGTTCTTCGACCCCTTGCTCGTGAATGCGACCGCGCGCTATGAGGCCACCGAATACACGGGGCACGTCCGCGTGCTCCTCTCGAACGCGCCCTCGGGCATGCGGCCCTACCTTCAGGGCGGCGTGGGTGGCTATGCGGTGAAGACTCGCGTGGAGATCGCGGGCATCGGCGAGGAGGACGATAGCCAGAACGTGCTCGGCTTCAACATCGGTGGCGGCGTGGACTTCCCACTCAACCCGAACGCCATGTTCGGCGTCGTGACCCGATTCCACTACCTCGCCTCCGAGGACAAGGTCGGGGTGAACGCGAACTCGCTGTCGTTCGGCGCTCGCCTCAGCTTCGGCTTCGGCCGATAGCTCCCAGCCGATCGGGCCCCGTGGCGCATGCGCCGCGGGGCCCACGGCTTTCACGGGCATGCGGTGCGCCCGCGATCCATGCGGGTGCGACGCGCTTCGGGGCGTGCCGCTCACGGCATGCGGTGCGCCCGCGATCCATGCGGGTGCGACGCGCTTCGGGGCGTGCCGCTCACTGGCGTATGCTGTGCGCATGAGTGACACCGCACCCGAACCGCGCGTGGATGGCGAGGCGATCGTCTATCGCCTGTTCGACGTCGGCTACGCCATCGCGCTCGACCGCGCGTTCGACCGTCTCGCGTCGAGCGGTCCCGAGCGCCGTCGCCCCACACGCGGCGAGGCGCAGACCATCCGCATCCCGAACCCGCCGGTCACGGTGAGCCTGGGACGCGAGACCGTGACGATCGGCGGGCGCGAGACCGAGGCCGAACTCTCGGCGCGACTGTTCGACTTCGGCGTCATCTCGATGCGCGCGAAGGTGCGCACCGCCGACGGCCTCGATTGGGAGTCGTTCGCGCACTGGGGCGGCGAACTGGGGCGCGTCGCGTGGACCGAACTGCTCGCGGGTGCGCGCGACGCCCTGCTCGCACGTCTCGGCGACGCCGTCGAGCAGCCGCGGTTGTTCCCGGGCACCGAGGACTACACGGTGTTCCGCGTCAACCGCCTGCTCGACGCCACGGGCGAACCGCTCGCACCGGCCGCGCTCAGCACCGACCGCATCGCCCGCCTGCTCATCGGCGAGCGCCGCGCACTCACCGCCGAGGCCAAGGCCGAACTGCTGTCGCCGCGTCTGGGGTACTACGCCGACGACCTCGTGGTGCTCACATGGGGTAACGCCCTGGTGGTGGAGCCCGAGCCCGACGACACCGACGTGCAGTACGTGCTCGAGTTCGCCAACGCGCAGTTGCTCGAATTGCGCTGGTACGACGCGGTGCTCGAGGCCGAGGTGCCCACGATCCAGCTTCGATTCCTGCAGGCACGGCAGGGATTCCGCTTCATCGGGCGGCGCTACAACCGATTGCTCGAACGCCTGCAGCGCATGGTCGCGGACTCGGTCGAGCTCATGGAGCGGCTGGAGAACTCGCTGCGCGTCACCGACGACGTGTATCTGGCGCGCGTGTACTCGGCGGCGCTCGAGGAGTTCCGCGAGCGGTCGTGGAGGAACGGCATCGAGCGCAAGGTGGCGATCGTGCGCGAGGCGTACGACATGCTGAACGCCGAATCGCTCGCCCGCCGCAGCGAGACGCTCGAGATCGCGATCGTGCTGTTGATCATGTTCGAGATCGCGCTCACGCTG
This sequence comes from Candidatus Eiseniibacteriota bacterium, assembly GCA_041184705.1. GTDB lineage: Bacteria > Eisenbacteria > RBG-16-71-46 > RBG-16-71-46 > RBG-16-71-46 > JAIOPA01. Next base: position 6,985 of record JBEGJG010000079.1, on the reverse strand, counting down.
CTGCGGCACTGAGCCCCGGTCGCGACGCGGCCCTCGCCCTCGCCCGAACATCCGCACGCGGTAAGCGCCCCTCGTGCGCACCGTGCGCGGGCGCCTGCGGGGCCGGTCCGCGTGATCGAGACCGGACGATCCCACGCCCGCCCCCTCCGGCCGCGCTCCTCCCGCTCGAAGTCACACGGCCGTAACGCTCGGGTCACGGGGCGTTGCCGGTTCGCAGCCGATGCTTCCTGTGCCGGATCCCCACCGGCCCGCTCCGGACCCCACCGGGCGGAACCCACAGGAGGCCACCGGTGTTCGAACTCCAGTCCGAGCGTCAGGCCTATCTCGAGGTGCTGCTGCACGAATCCAAGAAGGTCGTTCGCATGGTGCGCGCCTTCCCCGTGCACTCGCTCCACCACCGCCACCCCGACTGCGGCATGACCGCGATCGACCTCGCCGGCGCGTTCGTCCGCCACGTGCGCCGCATCGAGGAACTGGCGAGCAGCCGCCCCGCCGGCTCGCCGTTCGCGGAGCAGCGCACGCGCGGCGGGTTGCTCATGGAGTTCGAACTGGCGCTCGAGAGCGCGCGCTCCGTGCTCACGCGCCAGTCGCCCGAACGCTGGGCCGACGTGATCGACGCGCCCGCCGACCTCGCCCCGTGGCGCCAGGGTCGCCGTGGAGAACTGCTGTGGATGGCGCTGCGCGAGCTGTCCCGGCACTCCCGCCACTTCGCCCGTCACCTCTCGGATTCGCGCGAGGACGACGGCGGACGCGAACCCGACCTGACGCCGGTGCTGGCCACCGACGGACGCTGACCCCCGCCTCACGCACCTCGCACTCGCATCGCCCACGACCCTCGCGGCTCACGCTGCGGGGGTCTTCGCGTCGGCGGGCGTGCCCTGCGAACGCATCCGGCGGACCACTCGCACCGGGAACGACGACGCCGATCACCGCTTGCACTCGGTGACCGGCGTCAGGGCAGCCGTCTCGGCCGACGGTTCCGTGGCACGAAGGCCAGGGTGTCGGATCCCGCGAACCGGAGAGCCGCCAAGTAATGGGGGACACGCTCGCGGCCCGCTTCGCCCGCGAAGGACCCGGCCTGCCGACCGATTTCAGCCCTCCGCGGGATGACCGCTTCGCATCCCATGCACGAATGAATCTACGCGGCGGCTGTTTCGGTCCCGTGACCAGCGCGTCGCCGCCCCATGAATAAACGCATCCTGCTCGCCGCGGCCCCCGCCCCGCCCCGGAATCGGTCCTTGTGGCGACGATGCCGCTCACCCAGACTGCGCGCTCGTATCGTGGCCCCGAACCCGTGCCGCTCCCGTCCCGGAGACCTCCCCATGAAGCCGAGTGTCCTGACCGCACTGCTCACCCCCCTCGTCCTGTGCGCGCTGCTCGCACCCTTCGCGCACGCCGACGCCGAACGCTCCGCCGTGCGCGCCGCGCGCCTGGTGGACGCGAAGGCCGGCACCGTGCGTGGGCCCGTGTGGGTGGTGATCTCGGGCGACACCGTGGAGTCGGTGCAGTCGTCGGCCCCCGCAGGCGTGCCGGTCACCGACCTCGGCGACGCCACGCTGCTGCCCGGGCTCATCGACACGCACACGCACCTCGGCAGCCGCGTGGGCGTGGCGCAGGCCGAGCGGCTGCGCAGTGCGTCGGCGAGGTCGGCGATCGCGGGCGTGAACAACGTGCGCGCCACGCTGGATGCCGGCATCACCACCTGCCGCGACGTGGGTTCGGGCGAGCGCGTGGACGTGTCGCTGCGCGACGCGATCGAGGCCGGCGAGATCCCCGGACCGCGCATGAAGGTGGCGACGTGGTCGCTGTCCATGACCGGCGGGCACGGCGACATCACCAACGCCATGGACTACCACTGGTGCAACGACCTCGCGAACGGTGTGGCCGACGGCCCCGACGAGGTGCGCAAGCAGGTGCGGTTCAACATCCAGCAGGGCGCCGACCTCATCAAGATCCACGCCACGGGCGGCGTGCTGTCGGCCAACGACGACCCGCGCCACACCGCGTACACGCGCGACGAGATGCGCGCCGCGGTGGACGAGGCCAACCGCCTCGGTCGTCACGTCGCGGCGCACTGTCACGGCAAGGAGGGCATGATCTGGGTGAGCGAGGCCGGCGCGCACTCGATCGAGCACGCCACCTACATGGACGCCGAAGCCGCCGCCGTGCTGAAGCGCAACGGGACGTGGTACGTGCCCACGCTGTACGTGATCGAGCCCATCCTGGCCGAGGGCAACCCGCTCAAGGTGCCCGAGGGCAGCCTCGCCAAGGCGCGCGCGGTGCGCACGCACATGCGCGAGGCGTTCCGCACCGCGTTGCGTTCGGGTGTGCGGATCGCGTTCGGCAGCGACGCGGGCGTGTTCGCGCACGGCACGCAGGCGCGCGAGTTCCGCATCTACACCGAACTCGGCATGACGCCCATGCAGGCCATCCAGTCCGCCACCGTGCACGCGGCCGAGCTCATGGGGATGAGCGGGCGCGTCGGCGTGATCGCGCCCGGTGCCTACGCCGACCTGATCGCGGTGAGCGGCGACCCCACGCGCGACGTGACCGAACTGGAACGCGTGAAGTGGGTCATGAAGGGCGGCCGGGTGCATCGCGACGCGCTCGCGCGCTGACGAACGCACCGCCCACGGGCGCTGTCGGCGCGACCCTCTCGGGCGCGCGGGCGGCGCCCGACGCATGCGCGAGACGGCGGTCGCGAGCGACGACTAGAGCGTCGCGACCAGCGAGTCGCCGCGCGCGACGAAGCGACGGATGGAGCGTGCGAGCTTCGCGGGTTCGTCGAGCATGACGAAGTGCCCGCAACCGGCGATCGCCTCGCCGCGCAGACGCGGCACGCGGTCGTAGCCGAGCGCGTGCGCGGCGTGCTCCCACGTCTCGCCGGGCTCCCACGAGCGCTCCGAGAGCACCGCCAGCACGGGCATGGGGAGGTCCGCACCCTGCGCCGACAGGTCGGTGCGCAACGCGACCTCGATCCAGCGCCGCAGGTCGCGACGCTCCAGCTGCGACGCGGCGGCCCACAACGCCTCGCCCTGCAGACTGTCGCGACCGAAGCTCACGTAGATCTCGCGCATGGTGCCTTCCCAGTCGCGATCGAGCAGGGCCCGCAGCGTGTCGGCCTCGGCCGGCGTGGACTGCGGCGCGAGCGCGGTCTCGACGAGCACGAGTCCGCGCACGCGCTGCGGTGCACGCATGGCCATGGACGCGGCGACGAGCCCCCCGACGGAGTGCCCCACCAGGACGACCGGCTCGCGCGCCTCCGACGCGATGGCGCGTTCGAGCAGCAACGAGGCCTGCTCGAGCGTGAACGGCGACGCCATGGGCGTGACGCCGTGCCCGGGCAACTCCACGAGCAGCACGCGGTGATCGCGGGCGAGTTCGCGCGCGGTGGTCATCCAGTCGTTCGCGTCGGACCCCAGCCCGTGCAGCAACACCACGGTGGGACCACGCCCCATGGAACCCACCACCGACGACGACGGCGGCGGTGTGGGCACGGGCACGGAACGCACCACGATGGCGAGGAGCGCGACCAGACCGGCCGCGAGGAGGACACGACGGACCACGGGGGAACCTCCGGGGGTACCCGGAGGTCATCGGCCGAAACGCGGGGCGACTTTCGCGGGGAGGCTTCTGGAGGGGCCGCGGCCCGCGCGAACGCGGCGCTGGGCGCGACAGGCGCGGTCCCGCAAGGGCTTACCCGCCTGCGAATGCGCTCGCAGTCACGCGGGACGAGCCGGCTGTGGCCGGTCGCCGAGGCCTCAGACGCCCGGCGGGGCCTCGTCGGGCACGCGGGCGAGCGGTTCGATCGCCACCATGCGAGCGCCCGACGACAGCTCGCGCACGCACTCGAACCGCGCCAGCGACTCGACCGGGTCCAGGTGCTCGAGCGCACCGAAGTCGATGCTCGCCCAGGCGGTGCGCGGCACGCGCACGCTCAACAGGTACTCGTCCACGAGACGCGCGGTGGCCGGGTCGCGCCGCTGCGAGTAACCCGACGCCACCACCTCGACCAGCGACGGCAGCACGCGGAACGCCACGCCCGTCACGCGGAACAGCACGGCGTGCACGTGCGACACGTAGGCGCGTCGCACCTCCTCCTGCGTGCGCGTGCGCAGGTTCAGCTTGAGCCCGCGCGCGGCCATGGCCGCGTCGCGCAGAGGGATGTCCTCGACCTCGGGCAGGTCCACGTCGAGCACCAGACGCGTACCGTCGTCGTCGAGCGCGAACCGCACCTCGGTGGCGCGCGGCCACTCCAGACGATCGAGCGCGTCCTCGAGCCACAGTTCCATGGTGGCCGCGTCGTGCCGCAGCGCGTGCTCCAGCGCCTCGCGCGCGGCGGTCTGCGCACGATCGTGGTTCGCGCGCGCGGCCGCCCACTCCGCGTGCGCGCGCGCGTGGTCGTCGGTGGCCATGTCGTGATCGGCCCGCAGGCGGTCGAGCCGCCCGGGCAGCACGCGATCCCAGAACCCGGGCACGGGCGGCTCGGGGGCCACGGGCTGCGGCGTGGCGAACGGTTCGGGCGTGAACGGCGACACCCACGCGGGCGACGGCGTGAGGCGATGCAGGTCGGCCAACTCGTCGAAGCCCGCGTCGATCTCGCGCTCGCGCTGCGCCAACCACTCGCGCAGCCGCGGCTCGTGCTCGCGCCGCACGCGCCGTTCCACCGCGGGCTCGAGCGCACGCCCCTCACCGTCGGCGATCACGAGTCGTCCGTGATCGTCGAGCGACAGATCGAGCACGATCCGCATCGAACCGCTCGCCACCGGGGCGTCGTCGGGTTCGGGCGGCGAGACCTCGCGTGCCGCACCCACGTGATCGGGTTCGACCACGGGCGCATCGGCGTCACCGTACCGCTCGTCGCGTTCGCGAGCGGCGCGCGAGCGCGACACGGGCGGCGGATCGTCGTCGCGCGTGTCGCGCGGAGCCGCACCGTCGAGGCGCTGGCGGAACGACATACCGGTGCCCGGCACGCCGAGGTTGCCGTACACGCCGCGGCGACCCAGGTTGATGCTCGCGCCGGGCACACCCGCGGTGAGACTCACACCGCCCAGCCCGAGGTTGAGTCGCACCCCGGGCAGCAGACGGATGCTGCGGCGGAACCGGAACCCCACGGCGCGCGACTACCGCTTGGCGCCCGCCAGCATGGCGGCGGTGAACTCGCGCACGCGCGCGGCGACCGAGTCGGGCTGATCCTTCATGAACCAGGCCCCCGCGTCGGCGATGCGCGTGACGGTGAGCGTGGTGTCCTCCCACCCGAGCCGCTTGAGCAGCGTGCCCGAGGTGGCGCCCTTCTCCCACGTGCCGTCGGTGGCGAACATGCGCACGGGCACCTTGAGCGCCTTGGCGTCCTTGTTGCCGTCGCTGTAGAACGTCTCGCGCACGTAGGCCTTGATGGTGACGGCCGGCGTGGCCGACATCATGGCGTACAGCTGCTGGCTCTGCGTGGTGTCGCGACCCATGCGGCCGAACATCATGCGCGAGACCTGCTCGTAGTTGGTGTCCATGTAGTTGAGGAACATCTTCTTCTGCTGGTCGTCGATCTGCACCGCCATGCCCACCGGCACGTCCACGAGCATGAGGCCCTTGGCGCGCGCCGGGTTCGCCGCGAGGGCGGCCATGGCGACGCGCCCACCCATCTGGTGCGCGACGACCACGGTGCTGTCGGGGTTCTGCCGCGCGAGCACGGCGTCGAGCGCCTCACCCGCCGTGGCGAACGTGAACGGATCGGGCAGCGGGCTGTCGCCGTGACCGGGCAGATCCACGAGCACGATGCGGTGGTTGGGCAGCAGCTTGCGCGCCGACGTCAACCAATCGGTGCGCGACAGTCCCATGGTGTGCACGAACACCACCGTGGGCCCGCGCCCGAGCTCGGTGGTCTTGAGTGCGACCGGCTCGGCGTGCAGCGGGGCGAGGGTCGCGGTGAGCAGCGCGAGGACGAGAACGACGATCACGGGACGGCGCATCGCGGGCTCCGGGACGGCGAGAGGGGGACGCCCCGAGGGGCGCGAGGGGGCGGACGACGATCGGATGGCACGAAGGATACCCGGTTCGCGCCGCCACGGTGGACGGGACGGGCGGCAGAGCCCGTCCTCAACTCCCCCCTTGCACTACTGCACAATTGTGCAGTAAGGTGCCCGTGCGCTCGGTTCGCGGCCGGTTCCGCGCTGGGGGATCGCCCACAGGGCGGCCCGCGCGGCACTCCGTCCCGCTCATGCCAGGCGCATACCAGGACACGCCAGGTCCCGGTCCCCGACGACCCGGGTCGCGGGCGCGGCGCCATGCCGTCGCCCCCGCCCGGGCTCGCGGGGCTCGTTCCCAACCACCCCGTATGAGCAGCGAATCCCTCCACGAGGCCGTCTCCGTGCGCGCCGATTTCCAGGGCGGCACGGTCACACCGGTCGCGTTCCGCCGTCGGGCGCGCGAGCACCGCGTCGCCCGCGTGAACGCGCGCTGGATCGACCGCGCCGGTCGTCATCCACGGTTCTACTTCTCCGTCACCGACGAGAGCGGCGACGTCTACCAACTCCAGCTGCAGGGCGGCGACCTCATGTGGTGGCTCGACATGGTCTCGCTCGACGGCTGATCCGTTCCACACGCGCGCGCGGGTCCACCTCACCTCGCACCGCACCGTCCGCGCGCGCGTGAACCCTTCGCACCCGATCCCGCGCCGTCGTCCCCGCCGACGGCGCCCACGTCCACACCAACCCTCGCTCGCACCCGCCGCCTTCACCGCGGCGCCGGGACCGCACACCACGTGCGGACCCGCCCGGTCACGAACCACACGGCACCCGTGGACACCGGGTCGCGCGCCGCGGTGGAGGGGTCGGGGACGAGCGACACGCCCGCGCGCGCGCAGCACGCCGCGCGGGCCCGAGACACGGGTGGTCCCACGACCGAGGCCGGCATCTGCGGGGATGGCCGCGTCCCCGGCGTGGGCCACCCGCTCCGTCCCGGCGGCCCTCGCCCCGAGCCCCACTCGCCC
>JBEGJG010000078.1:0-8827 GCA_041184705.1 Candidatus Eiseniibacteriota bacterium | reverse complement strand
CCCGGCGACGCCGCGTGCTACGCGTGGATCCGCTCGTCCACGCCGCGCGACGCCGTGTTCCTCGACCATCGCTCGCGCGACGTCCTGCTCGTGGAGGGCCGCCGCCGCCTGCTCGTCGGCACCCCGTTCGGCCCCGAGCGTGCGGCGTTCCCCGCCGACCAGCTCGTGCGCCGTCGTGCGATCATGGCCGACCTCTACGGTCCGTGCACCGACCTCGCGGCCTCCGCCACCGGGCTGGACTCCATCGGCGCACCGGTGTATCTGCTCTACCGCGCCGAGGACTTCGACGGGGCCACCCCGTGGACCGCGCTGGACGCGGAGGGCACCCTGTTCGAGCGCGTCTACGACCAGGCCGGGCGGATCGTGTACCGGCGGAGACCCTGATGCCCCGCTTCCCCCATCGCGCCGCGTTCTCGTTCGACATCGAGGACTGGCACCACAGCGAGGTCAACGTCGTCTCCGACCCGCAGCCGCACGAGAGCATCGTGGATCGCGGGACGAACGCGACCTGCTCGCCCGTCACGGCTGGCGCAGCACGTTCTTCGTGCTCGGGGACGTGGTGCGCGAACACCCCGAACTCATCCGGCGCATGGTGCGTGAGGGGCACGAACTGGCCTGTCACGGCATGTCGCACCGCCCGGTCTGGCGCGACTTCCCGGTGTGCGGCTTCCGCGCCCCGACGTTCAGCATCGACCCCTCGAACGCATGGGCACTCGACGTGCTCGCCGACGAGGGCTACCGCTACGACAGCAGCATCTTCCCCATGCGCGTGAAGGTGTACGGCACGCCGGGAGCCCCGGTCGGCATCTACCGGCCCGCCGCGGGCGCACCGCAGCGGCACGACCCCACCGGGAGACTGGTGGAGTTCCCGGTCGCGATCGCCGAGGCCGCGGGCCTGCGCGTGCCGGTGGGCGGCGGCTTCTACCTGCGCGCCCTGCCGTTCGGCGTGTTCCGTTGGGGCCTCGACCGCATCCTCCGCCAGCGTCCGTTCGCGCTCTACCTGCACCCGCGTGAGGTCACGCCCGAGTCGCGGCGCATGCCGCTCGATCCCGTCAACGGCTTCATCACGTACGCGAACCTCGAGAGCGTGGTCTCCAAGCTCGAGCACCTGTTCGAGCGCTACGAGTGGACCACCATGCGCGACATCCTCGAGACCGAGGGCTGGCTCGCGCGCTGAACCCTCACTTCGATCGCACGAGGCGCGGAGGCGTCGGTGCCGGGGCCAGTTCCGCGAACGCGAACCCACCGCCCGAACTGACGTGGCGCAGCGAGTAGGCACCCTCGCGCTCGCGGCGTTCGAGAGCCGGGCCCTCGAACGCGTCGCGCACGACCGCGCCCTCGGACCCCAGACGCACCTCGCGGCGGAACCTCACACCGCACGGCTCGCCCCGGAAGATGAGCTGGCGCTTCAGAAGCGGGATCAGGCGCCGCCCCGCGATCGCGCTCGCGACGCGCAGCACGACGTGCTTGAGCGGACTGGGGGTGACGAACGCGTGCCGTCGCAGCGGCATGTCGGTGGTCACGACCCACTCCCCGGACTCCTCACGAGCGTTCACGCGGGCCTCACGCTCCTGCCAGCACGTGGTGGTGAGGTGTCCGTCCACCGTCCCTCGCCAACCCGTGTCGAACTCGGTCTCGCCCGTGGAGGTGACGCGCACCACCACGCCGCCCTTGCCCGCGGCCACCCAGCGGCTCGCCGTTTCGTCGTGCGAGACCCACAGCCGCGCCTCGGGCCACCACCGCGTCCCGCGTGCGGGCGCGCTCGGCGCGCGCATGCCGCCGAGGTGGGACCAGGCGCGGAACCAGCTCGTGTGCACGTAGTGGGTGAGGTAGCGGTCGTCGATGTGATGCAGGAAGTGCCGCGGGGAATCCAGCCCCGCGATGGTCGCGTGCACGAGTGACGCGGCCTCGCCCGAGAGCGAGGCGAACCGGACGATGCCGTAACCCGAGAGGTAGTCGGTGTTGCGCGAGTTCACGAAACGCGGCACCGCGCCGCCGGGTCCCGCGACCCCGTGAAGGAAGCCGATGGCGCGCAATCCGGCGTCGCGCGCGCGCACGTCCCCCGTCACCTCCCAGCAGTCCCACAACGCGTCGCAGGCGACCGCGAGGTAACCGGTGTCCGCACCGCCGTACTCCTCGTACCAACCCTCGGACGACTGCCCGGCGTGGACCGCGGCCCAGCGCCGCTCCAGCGCGGCCGCATCCACCGGGACGCCGACGCTCGCGGTGACCGAACAGGCCGCGAGCGCGACGATCTCCTGGTTGAGGGCCTCGGTCTCGGCCGCGCGCAGGATCCATGCGGCCGTACGACGCATCGCCTCCGCCACCTCGGGCTCGGGCGGGGTCGTGCGCGCGATCATCGCCGCCACCCACAGGCTGAAGCCGGCCGCGGGGAACCCGGACTCCGAGGGGTAGTACTCGTCGAGCCCGCCGTCGGCGTGCTGGCTGCGCGCCCAGTGCCGCAGCGCGGCGGCACGCCACTCGGCGGCGCGCACCGGATCGAGTCCGGGCATCGGCAGGTCGAGTCGGCCGCGCGCGATGAGGTCGAGCACGAACGCGCCCTGCACGAGCACGGCGCTCGAGAAGTCGCGCATCTTGTAGTGCCAGTGGTGGCGGTCGAAGCACCCGTACAGCGGATGGTCGGGGTCGCGACACAACTGGGTGAGCAGGCGCGGCAGAGCCCGCGCGAGCACGTCCGCGAGCGGACGCGCCTGGGACTCAGTCATAGACCTCGTTGTAGAACTTCTTCTCGTACGGGAGGCTGTGCTTGCGCAGACGTCGGCGCAGGAACGGGGGCACCGCGTAGTAGACCCAGCGCAGGAACAGGCGCAGCGGCACGTTCTTGGCGGTCGAGAACTGGAGGTTCCGACGGTCGAAGCGGTTGCGGAACAGGATCTGCGCCGCCGAACGCTTGCGCGGGCGCATCTTCATGCGGTCGCGATAGAAGCCGAACGTGACCAGAGCGACGGGATCGAAGTGCGGGTGGATGTCGAACATCCGCTGCACCTCGCTCTTGTTGGGCAGATGGCCGATCCAGCACGTTCCCACGCCCGCGCTGTGCGCGATGAGGCTGAACGTGGTGATGAACGCGGCCGCCGACTGGGTGTGGTCGAGGTAGTGCAGGTTGTCCGTGTACTTGTTGTACGTGACGAGGAACGCCTGCTTGGCCTTGGTGAGCGCCGCGGCGGAACCGCGTTCGTAGAGATCGGCGAGGATCGCGGGGTCGTCGATGTAGATGACCTTCCAGCGCTGCTCGTCGCAGGCGGTCGGGGCGTTCATGGCCGTCTCGACGAGCTGCTCGAACAACTCGTACGGCACCGGCTCGGGCCGGTAGGCGCGCACCGTGCGCCGCGTCAGGATGGCGTCCTGCAGCGACATGTCGGGGTTGGGCGCGGCGACGAGATCCCCGGGGAACAGGAAGCCCCCCTCGTAACGGACACTCGTCTGCTCCTCGGCGCTGTGCTTCCAGGGCATGGGGTCGTCCCCGGACCGTGGGTCCTCCCGACGCCGACCGGTCCGGACCCGGCGCACGGGCACTTCGCACACCCTTCCATGCTAGCACCACCCCGGGTGCCCCCGGGGTCCACGACCGATCAACCGCGGCGGGCGCCCCGCCATGAGGTCGCGCGGTCGTGCGAATCGCAAAGGACCTCCCGCAACCGCCCCACGACGACCGCGCTCGCATGCCGCGTCTCGGCTCGGTGCCGCGCCCGCGCGCCCTCGGCACGCCGCAGCGCCGGGTCGGCGAGCCGACGCTCGAGCTCGTGCTCCCAGGCGTCGTAGTCGTTCCGGCACGCGCCCAGCCCCTCGCGCTCGATGATCCCGTCGGGGTCGAACGCGGTCACCGACGGCAACCCGTTCGCCCACGCCTCGAGGAACGCGTTCGGGAACCCCTCGGACGGCGAGCTGTGCGCGAACAGCGTGGAGCCGCGCAGGAACTCACCCACCCGCTCGTGCGGGATCGTGGGCGAGACCTCGAGGTTCGGCAGGCGCTCCGCCATCGCGCGGGCGGCACGCCACTCGGCATCGTCGAGCGGCGGGGGCGGGATCGCCCCGGCCATGCGGCAGCGCACCTGCGGGTGGCGCTCGGCGAACCGTGTGAACCATGCGGGTCGCTTGGACGGTTTGTAGGTGGCGAGCCACACCACCGACGGATCGCCGCCCGCGTCCACCACGAGATCCGAAGCGGGCAACTCGACCGGGTTGTGGATCACCACGCTGTCGCGTCCGAACGACTCCGCGAGCCTGCGGCGCTGGTGCTCGGTCTGGGACACCACGGCATCGGCGAGCCGGATGGCCCGTCGCGCCCAGAAGCGGTCGCGCGGACCGCGCACGTCGGGCAGGTGCGACTCGACGTCGTGGTCGTGCGCCACCATCCACACGAACGCTCGCCCGCGCGCCGCCGCGAGGTCGCGGACCAGCCCCGCCCACAACCCACCGCCCTGGAACACGTACACGTCGGCGTTGGCACGGTGGAGCGCGGCGAGCCCGAGGGTGAGTCGCGGATGCACGAAGCGCACGATGGGGATGCGCGACTGAGGCGGGTAGGCGCGCAGCAGCGTCATGCCGTCCACGTGCAACCGATCCGGCTGACCGAAGTCGCAGGTCACCACCGAGACGTCGCAACCCGCCTCGGCGAGCGCGCGCCCGGTGAGCGCCAGTTGCACCTCGGCGCCCCCCGCGATGGGCACCCTCCCACGGCTCACGACCGGGTAGAGGTACTCGCAGAAGAGGCAGACACGGAGAGCGGCCATGGGGGCTCCGGGACCGGACGACGGACGAGCCTGCACCGGATGCCCCATCGTCTCAGCGACAGGACTCCAGCACGGCGTGGAGGGCATCATGCACCACATCCGGGGCATGGTGCCGCTCCACCCAGGCTCGCGCCCGCGCGCCCTCGCGGCGACGCCGCTCGGCGTCGGCCAATCGCTCCTCGATCGCCCGCTCCCACGACTCGTAGTCGGTGCGGCAGGCGCCCAACCCCTCGCGCTCCACGATGCCGTCGGGGTCGAAGCTCGACACGCTCGGGATCCCGCGTGCCCAGCATTCGAGCAGCGTGTTCGGGAAGCCCTCGGCGGGTGAACTGTGCGCGAACACCGCCGCGCCCTTCAGGAAGTCCGGGACCTCGTGCCGAGGCACGAGCCCGCGCACCTCGAGCCCCGCGGCACGCGAACGTGCCTCGAGTGCGACGTGGTAGGCGCGGTCGTCGAGCGGGGGCAACGGCACGACACCGGCCATCCGGCAGCGCACGTTCGGATGTCGCTCGGCGAACCGCGTGAACCACTCCGGACGCTTCTCGGGTTTGTACGTGGACAGCCACACCAGGTCGGTGCCCGCTCCCGCGTCGAGCACCTCGGTCGCGGGCGGCACCTCGACCGAGTTCATGATGACGGTGGACTCGCGACCGAACTCGGCGAGCAGGGAGTCGTGCTGCCAGCGGGTCTGCGTGATGATCGCGTCGGCATGACGGATGGCGTAGCGCACCGCGGATCGATCGCGCGGCCCGTGCACGTCGGGCAGGCGCGCCATCACGTCGTGATCGTGCCCGGTGAGCCACACGAAACGCCGTCCGCGCGCTCGCGCCACCATGGCCACGATCCCGGCCCACAGCGAGGCGCCACGGAACAGGTAGACGTCGGCGTCGGCGCGCCACAACGCCGAGACGCCCAGCGTGAGGCGCGGGTGCAGGAATCGCACGACCGGCAGCCCGGCGGTGGGCGGATAGCACTTGTGCAGCGTGATGCCACCGGCCACGAACGGATCGGGTTGACCGTAATCGCAGGTCACCGCGCGCACGTCCCAGCCGCGACGCGCGAGCCCCTGCCCCATGAGGTTCAACTGCACCTCGATCCCACCCGCGAACGGCACCCGTCCGCCGCTCACCACCGGGTAGAGGTACTCCACGTACAGACAGGCGCGCGGCGCGCGGCTCACCGGCGCCTCCAGCGCTCGAGCGCGGCCTCGAGGCGCGGCTGCACGCGACGCCATTCGAAGCGCTCCGCGGTCGCGCGGGCCGCCTCCGCGAGACGCGACGCGGTCGCGGGTTCGGCAGCGAGGCGGCCGAGCGCCCCGGCGAGCGCGACCGCGTCACCGGCCGGCACCACCAGTCCGTTCGCACCGTCGGCGAGCAGGTTGCGCGTGCCCGCGCACGGCGTGGCCACGACCGGACGCCCGTGCGCCATGGCCTCGAGCAACACGTTGGGCAGACCCTCGCCGCGACGCGCGGCGAGCACGACGGCGGACGCCTCGCGATACAACCCGGCGAGCGCCTCGCGATCCACGAACCCGGTGAAGCGCACATCGGCCTTCAGCGCCGCGGCGCGGGCCTCGAGCGAGGCGCGCTCGGGTCCACTGCCGGCGATCACCAGCGGGCGACCCGCCGCGGCACAGGCCTCGATCACCACGTCCATACCCTTGTCCGGGATGAGGCGTCCCACGCTCAACACCGGACCGTCGGCCGGGTACGGCGACGGCGCGGGCAGGTCGAGACCGTTCTCGACCACCGCCAACTTGCCGCGCACCCCCGGGACGCGCTCGGGTGAGACGCGCTCGAGCTCCGACAACAGGTCGGCGCGGCCGGTGTCGCTCTGCACGAGCACGCCGGCGGCGCGCGCCCACACGCCGGGCGAGATCCAGCGGTGACGGCGCGATTCGCGCAATCGGTACTCGGCCTCGCCGCGGATCCAGACCACGGCGGGGATGCCGAGACGGCGCCCCACGCGCACCCCGGCGAGCCCCGAGACGAACGTCTGGAAGCAGAGCAGCAGGTCGGGGCGCGGCTCCAGTTCGAGCACGCAGCGTTCGATCGCCACCATGTCCACCACGGTGCGCCAGACCGGGACGCGCGACACCGGCACGCGCACCACGGTGTAGCCGTCGCGTTCCTCGCGCTCGGGCTGGCTCGGCGGGTCGCGTCGTGTGATGACCGTGACGCGATGGTGCGTGCTCAGACGCTCGGCCCAACCCTGTGCCTGCAACTCGGCGCCCCCGAACGAACCCGGCGGGAAGTGCCCGATGAGGATCGCGATGTTCACGGTCAGTCCCTCGCCTGCGCGGCCACGGCCGCGTGCAGCGGGTACGGTCCGTCGGTGGGCTCGCCCACGCGATCGCGCGGTCGGTCGAGGTAGCACTGCGCCCACATCTCGAGCGCGACCAGCGTGAACACGCGCTTGGCCCGCACCTCGTCGCGCAGCCCCTCGCCGGCGAGCAGACGCTCGACCGCGACCGGGTCGAGCCAGCCGCGATCGCGACAGCGCCGATCGAGCAGCACCTCGCGCGCCAGCCGTCCGAAGTCGCCGGCGAACCAGCGGTCGAGCGGCACCCCGAAACCCTGCTTGGGCCGCTCGAGGATGCCCGGCGGCAGCATCGGGCGCACGACCTCGCGCAGCACCCACTTGCTCGTCCCGCCGCGGAGCTTGAGGTCGAACGGCAGGCGCGCCACCCACTCGAGCACGTGCTGGTCGAGCAGCGGCGCGCGCGTCTCGAGCGAGTTGAGCATGCTCGTGCGATCCACCTTCACGAGCACGTCGTCGGTCATGTAGGTGAGCGCATCGAGCGCGAGCAGTGCGGGCACGTCGCCGAGCGTGCGGGCGTAGCGCGCATGGAGCGCGAGCGGCGCGGCGTACGGATCGTGCGAACCCAGTGCAGCGCGCAGTCCGGACGCGAGCACGGCGTGGCGATCGCGCGGCGGGAAGTGCGACATCACCTCGAGGTGACGCTCGGCCACGCTCATGCCGACACGGCGTAGGCGCCGCCCGAGCGGATGGTCCGACGGCAACAGCCCCGACGGCAGCGCTGCGAGACGGCGCAGCAGTCGCGGCACGGCGTCCACGCGCGCGTACGAACGCGCCCAGGCGTAGGTCGTGTAACCGGCGTAGGCCTCGTCGCCACCGTCACCCGAGAGCGCCACGGTGACGTGCTCGCGGGCCATCTCGGCGACGTGGAAGGTGGGCACCATGGAGGCGTCGGCGAACGGCTCGTCGAGCCCCCACACGAGACGCGGCATGAGTTCGAGCGCGCGCGGACGGACCACCAGTTCGTGGTGCTCGGTGCCGAGGTGCTCGGCCACCACCCGCGCATGCGCGAGCTCGCTCACGTCGGCGTCCTCGAAACCGATGCTGAACGTGCGCACGCGCGTGCTCGAGACCCGCGTCATGAGCGCGACCACCGCACTGGAGTCCACACCGCCCGACAGGAACGCCCCGAGCGGCACGTCGGCCATGAGCCGCACGCGCACCGCCTCCTCGAGCCTCTCGCGCAGGCCGGCCACGGCCTCCTCGGGGCCGATCGACGGATCGGGCGTTCCCGGCAGCTCCCAGTAGCGGAACACGCGCGGCCCCTGCGCGTCGCACAGCAGGGCGTGGCCCGCGGGCAGCTTGCGCACCCCGCGCAGGATGCTGCCGGGCGACGGCACGTACTGATAGGTGAGGAAGTCCGCGATCGCCGCCGGATCCACGTCGCGCGGCACCGACGGGTCGAGCATGAGTGCTTTCAACTCGCTCGCGAACACGATGCGACGACCGTCGTCGTGCCAGTAGAGGGGCTTCTTGCCGACGCGGTCGCGCGCCAGCAGCAGGGTGCCGGTGTTCGCGTCGTGCAACGCGAACCCGAACATGCCGCGCAGGTCGCCGAGCAGCGCCTCACGCTTCTCCTCCCACAGGTGGAGGAGCATCTCGGTGTCGCTTCGCCCGCGGAAGCGATGCCCGCGCGCCGCCAGCTGGGGCATGACCTCGGGCCAGTTGTAGAGCTCGCCATTGAACGCGACGTGGATGCGACCGTCCTCGTTCGCCATGGGCTGGTGGCCGCCGGGCGACAGGTCCACGATCGA
>JBEGJG010000077.1:0-8207 GCA_041184705.1 Candidatus Eiseniibacteriota bacterium | reverse complement strand
CGCCGAGCGGGCCCGGCAGCGCGAGTGGTTGCGCGGCGTGGGCCTGGCACACGGGCCCGACTTCTGGCGTGCGGCCGACGAGTCGGCGGCGTGGTTGCAGGCACGTGGCGACGACGTGGCGTGGCTGCGCGACGCGGTGCAGGCCGCGCGCTACGGTGGGCGGACCGAGCGGGAGGACGAGGTGAGGCGCAAGCTGGTCGAGCGTCTGGCCGCGGCGATGCCCCCTGCGGTCTCTCGCACACCGCTGCGCATCGCGGCGGTGCTGCTCGCTGCAGCGGGGCTGGCCGCGTTCGTGCTCGCATGGCCGTCCTCGGGGCCGGGCGATCGGGACGCGCGTGCGGCGGCCGCCGATGCCCTGGTGGCGGCCGGACGCAGCGATCGGGCCGAGGCCGAATGGGCCCGGCTGTGGGACGAGGCCCCGGGCGATGCCGCACTCGCGGCGCGTCTGGCCTGGGCGGCGCTCCATCGGGGTGACGTGGGCGTGGCCACGGTGTGGGCGATCCAGGGGGATCGTCACGAGGCGCGTCATCCCGCCATGCGACTGGTGAGCGATCGCATCCGCGACGCGGGAGGGTTGGTGGGCGCCCCCGGCCGTGCCCTGCCGCTGCGGTCGTGGGAGTGGGCGGTGGTCGCTTTCGTGTGCGCCGTGCTCGTCGGCGTGACGTGGTCACGACGACCGCTCGCGATCGGCCTGTTGGCGCTCGCCGTGGTGGCGGGCGCGTGGTGGCCGATCGAGAGCGCCTGGCGGTCGAGTCGTCCGCTGGCGGTGGTGCGGTCGGCCACCCCGCTCACCCCGGGTGACGTGCGACTCGAGCCCGGTCAGGTCGTGACGGTCCTCGATCGCACCGTCGAGCCCGTGGGGGTTCGCGTCACGAGCGACCTCGAGGGCACGTTGCCGTCCTCGTCGCTCTGGTTCCTGGAGACCCGGCCATGATCCCGTCCCGACCGTTGGCGATCGCGCTGTTGATGTTGTGGCCCCTGCAGGGGTTCGACGACGTGTGTCGGACCGCGGTGCAGTCGTGGCGCAGTCCGGGGGGCGATGCCGTGATGCGCGTGGTGAGCGACCGCAGTCGCGTGCTCGTGTTCGCGGGTGCCGCCCTCGCACTGGTCTCGCCCGCGGGGCGTGCCGTGCTGGCCGAGACGCTGGTGGCGCTCGCACCGGTGAACCTCGCGGTCGAGGGCCTCAAGTACGGGGTCGCGCGCGTGCGACCCGACGGCGACCGGAACCGTCGCAACTCGTCCTTCCCGTCGAGCCATGCCGCCAACGCGTTCACCGTGGCGGCGGTGGTGGCCCGTCGTTGGCGCCCCTCGGCGCTCGTTCTGTGGGTCGGCGCGGCGTCGGTGGGCCTGTCGCGCATGTGGCTCGATCGCCATTGGGCGTCGGACGTCCTGATGGCGCTGGCGTTGGCTCTGGCGGGGGCCTGGTTCGCGGATCGGGTGCGTGCTCGCTGGCTCGCTCGGCGCGCGAACGGGGGTGTTGCCCCGCCGCCCACGGCCGCGTAGCCTCATGGCACACGACCGGGCCCCGTCGTTCCGAGGCCCCCACCGGAGGAGTGCCGCTCGCATGCGCCGCAACCGTCTCGTCCCCGCCGCCGTCCTCGTGCTCTGGCTCGCCGCCAGTGGCTGCGCCACGCTCCGTGAACTACCGCGAAGCGCCTACGACGACGTACCGGAGCGCCGCGGGGTTCGCATCGAGACGCGCGACGGACTCGTGTACGACTTCGACTACGCCACCTTCGCCAACGACTCGCTCATCGGCTACCGCCATCGCAGCGACGTCGAGGGCGCGGTCGGCGAACTCGCGATGCTGCGCATCGCACTCGACGACGTGCAGCGTCTCCAGACGCGGAGACTCGACTGGTACCGCACCGGGCTCGCTTCCGGCACGGTGTTGGCCGGCGTACTCGTCGCGGGGTTGGGCGGATCCAAGTCGGGTTCGTCCTCGGGCTCGAATCCGACCTCGCCGGGTGGAGGCGGGGGGCGGGGATTCTGATCCCGCGCCCGACGCGGGCCGCGCCTCAGCGCGGGCGCGCGGGCACCCACGCCACCGCGGCCGCCACGCCGAGCGCATCGGCCGCGAGGTCCATGGTGTCGAATCCGCTGGGTCCCTTGCGGTCGTGCCACTCCTTGGCCACGCCTGCGGCCAACCCGATGCCGGCGGCCGCGCGCGCATCGCGCGTGGCGAGTACGAGGATCGCCGTCGCCACGAACGAGGCGCTCGCGTGCTCGAGGCGGTCGGGACGCAACAGACCGACCTGCCAGCGTCGGACCTCGGGTGAGGGGAACGGGGCGAGTGCCGCGACCGAGGTGGTGGTGCTGTCGCGTTCGGCGTGCGCGACCGAAGGCGCGAGCACCAGTACCAGCAAGAGAACGGTGAGCACGTGAAGGCGTGGGTGCCGCCCTGGAGCGCCGAGCACGCGCGTCGCGCGGCCGAGCGCGTGCTGCGCGCTCACCCGTGGCCGCCCGGACTGCTCGGGGTGCTGGAGCGTCTGCGTGCGGGTGGGCAGCGTGCCCACGTCGTGGGCGGCCCGGTGCGCGACGTGCTGCTCGGTCGCACGCTCGATCCGCGCTGGGACGTGGCCACCTCGTGCACCCCGGACGAGGTGCGGTCGCGCTTCGCACGCACCGAGGGGATCGGTGAGCGTCACGGCACGCTGCTCATCATCGAGGACGACACGCTGGTGGAGTGCACCACGTTCCGGCGCGAGGGCGAGTACAGCGATGCGCGTCGTCCCGACGAGGTCTGGTTCACCGACGACCCCGTCGAGGATCTGGCGCGTCGCGACCTCACCGTGAACGCGATGGCCTTCGATCCGCAGAGCGGCGTGCTGCTGGACCC
The DNA here is from genome assembly GCA_041184705.1 of Candidatus Eiseniibacteriota bacterium. GTDB lineage: Bacteria > Eisenbacteria > RBG-16-71-46 > RBG-16-71-46 > RBG-16-71-46 > JAIOPA01. Next base: position 5,368 of record JBEGJG010000077.1, on the reverse strand, counting down.
GTTCGAGGGCGCCCGCGACCTGCGTCGCCGCATCCTGCGTGCGGTCGGCGAGCCCGAGGACCGTCTTCGCGAGGACGCCCTGCGCGCCCTGCGCGTGGCGCGATTCGCGGCCACGCTCGTCATGTCGCCCGACGAGCCCACGCGCGCGGCGCTGTCCCACGTGGGGGAGCGGGCACGCGGACTCGCGGTCGAGCGCGTGCGTGAGGAGTTGGAGAAGCTCATGGCCGCCCCGAGTCCCTCGGTGGGCTTCGAGATCCTGCGCGAGGCCGGGTTGCTCGCGCTCTGGTTGCCCGAACTGGCCGAGTGCCGGGGCGTCCCGCAGAACCGCTTCCATGCCTTCGATGTGTACTTCCATTCGCTCCACTCCTGCGATGCGGCGCGCCCGGACAAGCCCGAGGTGCGATGGGCGGCACTCCTGCATGATATCGGGAAACCGGCCACGCGCGCGCTGCGTCCCGACGGCGAAGCCTCGTTCCACGGTCACGAGCAGGTCGGCGCCGGGTTGGCGGACCGGTTGCTCGCCCGCCTGCGGTTCCCCAACGCGGCTCGCGAACGCATCGTGCACCTCGTGCGCGAGCACATGTTCGACTACCGAAGTGAGTGGAGCGACGCGGCGGTGAGGCGGTTCGTGCGACGGGTCGGGATCGAGCACGTGGCCGACCTGTTCGACGTCCGCATGGCCGACTCGCTCGGCAACGGACTCAAGCGCCCCGACGTCGAGCGCCTCGAGGCGCTGGCCGAGCGGGTGGATCGTGCGCTGGAGGCCCCCGGGGCGTTCCGGGTCGCGGACCTCGCCGTGGGCGGGGCCGAGGTGATGGCCGAACTGGGACTGCCGCCCGGCCCCGAGGTCGGGCGCGTGCTCGACCGGCTCCTGGACCGCGTGGTGGAGGACCCCGCCGTCAACACGCGCGAGGGTCTGCTGGAGTGGTTGCGGGCCCTGCGTCGCGAGGGTGGGGGGCCTTGACCCCGTCTCGGGGGCTCCGTATCGTGCCACGGTTCGACGCCTCCCTCGTCCCTCCCGAACCCGGACCCCCATGACCACGGATCGCCGCATCGCGGCCCTACAGCGGCCCGTAAGCCGCCAACTCGAGCAGGTCCAGCGCCGTCTGCAGGGCCTGTTCAAGACGCCCGTCCCCATCCTGAACCAGGTGGGCGGACACGTGCTGGCCACCCGTGGCAAGAAGTTCCGTCCGACCCTTCTGCTGCTCACCGCTCGGCTGCGGGGGCCCATCGGGCCGCAGGCCATCACCTGCGCCACGGTGGTCGAGCTGGTGCACGCCGCCGCCCTCATCCACGACGACTCGGTGGATCGCAGTCATCTGCGGCGCGGCCTGCCCACGGTGAACGGGCTGTGGACCGACGAGATGGCCATCATCATGGGCGACTACCTGTACGCCCAGTCCATGGCGCTGCTCGTCGAGAACGGGCAGATGGCGCCCATGGACATCATGGCGCGCGTGGTGAGCGACATGTCGTGCGGCGAGGCCATGGAGTTCCAGCACGCCTACGACCTCGACGTCCGCGAGGAGGACTACGAGGAGCTGATCCGTGCCAAGACGGGTTCGCTCATCGGGGCCGCCAGCGAGATCGGTGCGCTCGTGGACGGTGGCTCGCGCGACAAGCGCACCCGTGAGCGCTACAAGCGCTTCGGCGAGCGCATCGGCATCGCGTTCCAGATCGTGGACGACCTGTTCGACTACCTCTCCGACGCCGACAAGGCCGGCAAGCCGGTGGGCTACGACCTCGCCGAGGGCAAGGTCACGCTGCCGCTCATCGCCGCGTTGCGTCAGGCCACCGAGGGGGACCGTCGTCGCCTGCGTCGGTTGGCCAGCCGCAAGCGCTGGACGAAGGAGCAGTGGGGCGATCTCGTGGCGCTGATCGAGCGCACGGGTGGTTTCCGCTACGCGCGCGAGCGGGCCGAGGCGCTGGCCGACGAGTCGCGCGCCGTCATCGCGAAGGAATCCGTGGGCGTGGCCCGACGGGCGCTGGATGCGGCGATCGACTACGCCATCCAGCGCGACCATTGAGTCGCGACCCCCAGGAGACCATGACCACTCCGCGCAAGACCGCCGCCGTCCGGGGCGAGGCGTTGCTCCGCCTCGCAGCCGAAGCCGCCGCCTCCAAGAAGGCCGTGGACATGGTCGGCCTCGACCTCTCGGGTCTCGACGGGGTGGCCGACTACTTCCTCATCTGCTCGGGGACGAGCGAGCCGCAGGTCAAGGCCATCGCCGAGGCGGTGGAGGACCAGTTGCGCGCCGCCGGTGCGAAGCCGTGGCACATCGAGGGTCGCGAGTTCCGACGCTGGGTGCTGTTGGACTTCGTGGATGTGGTGGTGCACGTGTTCCACGAGAAGACGCGCGAGTACTATCTGCTCGAGCGCCTGTGGGGCGACGCGCGGAGGGTGGACCTTGGTGTGGAGTGAGCTGCGCGCCGGATTGACCACCGCGCTCGCTGCCGCCGGTCTCGATGCGGGCGATCGCGTGGAGCGGGTCGAGCTCGCCATCCCGCGCGAGCGCTCGCACGGCGACTGGACCACCAACCTCGCCATGGTGCTCGCCAAGGCGGTGAAGCAGCCGCCGCGTGCGGTCGCCGAGGCGATCGCGAAGCACTTCCCGCTCGAGGGCTCCCCGTTCTCGGCGGTCGAGGTGGCGGGGCCCGGGTTCCTCAACTTCCGCTATCGCGAGGAGTTCCTCGCCGACCTTCCGCAGCGCATGCTCGACTCGGGTGCCGAGTACGGCCGTTCGGGTTGGGGGCAGGGCGAGCGCATCCTGGTCGAGTTCGTGAGTGCGAACCCGACCGGGCCCATGAACATCGTGAGTGCGCGTGCCGCCGCCGTCGGTTCGGCGCTGGTGCGTCTGCTGTGCACCGCGGGCTACGACGCGGCCAGCGAGTTCTACGTGAACGACGCCGGCAATCAGGTGGACCTGCTCGGCGAGTCGCTCGCGGCCCGGTTCGCCGAACGCATCGGTGTGGAACGAGCCTTCCCCGAGGAGGGGTACCGGGGCACCTACGTGCGCGACCTCGCGGGCCAGTTGCCCGAGGCCGACGCGCGTGCGGCGCTCGCGCGCCCCGACGGTGCGCGTTGGTTCCGCGACCAGGCGTTGGCGCGCGTGGTGGAGTGGCAGCGCGGCGATCTCGCGCGCTACGGCGTCACGTTCGACCGGTGGTTCCATGAGTCCACGCTGCATCCGGTCGCGGTCGATCGCACGCGTGAGCGGTTGATCGAGCGTGGAGTGACCTATCGCGCCGAGCGGCCCGAAGGGGTCACCGAGGCCGCCGAGGCTCGGGTCGGTGCGGGGGAGGGCGCGGCCGGTGGCAGCGGCATCGCGCTGTGGCTGCGCGCCACGCAGTACGGCGACTCCATGGACCGCGTCATCACGCGCTCGGACGGTCGTCCCACCTATCTGCTGCCCGACATCGCCTATCACCTCGACAAGCGCGAACGCGGCTACCGGCGCGCGATCAATCTGTGGGGCCCCGACCACCACGCCTACATCACCACGCTCAACGCGGGGCTGCAGGCGCTCGGTCTCGAGGACGACTTCCTGCAGGTGCTCATCGTCCAGCAGGTGAATCTGCTCCGCGACGGGCAGGCGGTGAAGATGAGCAAGCGCGCGGGGGAGTTCGACACGCTCGCCGACCTCGTGGACGAGGTCGGGGCGGATTGCGCGAAGTTCTTCTTCCTCATGCGCTCGACGAGCAGTCACCTCGACTTCGACCTCGCGGTCGCGAAGCGCCAGAACGACGAGAACCCGGCGTTCTACGTGCAGTACGCGCACGCGCGCATCGCCTCGGTGCTGCGCAAGGGCGCCGAGGTGGGGCTGACGCCTGCGACCGGTGCCGCGGTCCCGCTCGGCGACCCCGCCGAGGTCGCGCTCGTGCGCCAGTTGGCGACGTGGCCCGAGGTGGTGCGCGGTGCCGCCGTCGCGCGCGAGCCGCACCGCATCCCGGCGTTCCTCGTCGAGACCGCGGCGGGCTTCCATCGTTTCTACCATGAGTGCCGGGTGGTCCACCCGGAGGAGGCCGCACTGAGCCGCCACCGTCTGCGCCTGTGCGCGGCGGCGGCGCAGGTGCTGCGCAACGGGCTCGCGCTCATGGGGGTCTCGGCCCCCGAACGGCTCGAACGGCCCGCGGAGGCGAGCGCGTGAACCCGCAGCGAATCCTGGTCGTCGGCTCCGTCGCCCTCGACTCGATCAAGACGCCCTACGGTGAGGCGGTCGAGGCTCTGGGCGGCTCGGCCTCGTACTTCTCGTGCTCGGCGAGCCACTTCTCGCCGGTCTCGATGGTGGCCGTGGTCGGCAAGGACTTCCCGAGCGAGCACGTCGAGACGTTCACGAGCCGCGGCATCGATACCGAGGGACTCGAGGCTGCCGAGGGACGCACGTTCCGCTGGCGCGGCGAGTACATGGCCGAGCTCGGGCACGCGCACACGCACGAGACCCAGCTCAACGTGTTCGCCGATTTCCATCCCAAGCTCTCCGACGCGCAGCGTCGCATGCCTTACGTGTTCCTCGCGAACATCGACCCCGACCTGCAGCTCGAGGTGCTGGAGCAGATGCGCAAGCCGCGCCTCGTCCTGTCGGACACCATGAACTACTGGATCGCGCGCAAGCCCGATCGGGTGCTCGAGGTGTTGCGCAAGGTGGACGTGGCGCTCCTCAACGAGGAGGAGGCGCGCGCACTGGCGGGGGAGACCCATCTCGCCCGCGCGGCCGATGCGCTGCTGGCGCAGGGGGCCAACGCGGTCATCATCAAGAAGGGTGAGCACGGGGCGCTTTTCCACTCGCGCGACGAGCGCTTCCTCACGCCGGCCTACCCGGTCGTGGCGCTCACCGACCCCACCGGGGCCGGCGATTCGTTCGCGGGCGGGTTCCTGGGGCTCCTGGCGCGCATGGACCGGGCCGATGGCGAGGTGCTCCGGCAGGCCATGGCGTGCGGGACGGCCATGGCCTCGCTGGCGATCGAGTCGTTCTCGCCGCGCCGTCTGGTGGAGACCTCCACGCAGGAGATCGAGGACCGCGTCGGCCAGCTCCACGGCATGGTCCATTACGACCTGTTCCCCATGTTCCGGGGCTGAGAGCGGTCCCCAGCGTCCCTGCCGGGAATCCAGTCGCATGGCAAACGTCGTGTTCGCATGACGTTGCGGTGGTGTGCTAACCTACCGCCTCCATGACATCTGGGGCATTCTTCCGCGGGAGGCCATGACCATGACGGGCAATCCCCTCGCTACGCGCGCCGAGGCTGCGATCCTCCGGCTGCGCGATGTGGACGGGGTGAGCGTGCGCGCCGAGGGCGACGAGCTCACCGAGATCCACGTGGTGAGCCGCAGCAAGCGCTCGCCGAAGCAGATCGTGCGCGACATCCAGGC
>JBEGJG010000076.1:0-8299 GCA_041184705.1 Candidatus Eiseniibacteriota bacterium | reverse complement strand
GTCCCCGCCGACGGTTCGTGCTGGCGCGTGCAGTTCGCCGCGCCCGCCGACTCGGCGATGGCCGCGTCGCGCCGTGAGGCCGCCAAGTCGTTGCTGCTGGTGTCGGTGTCGGTGGAGTTCGAGCGCGGGTTGTACAAGGTGCGTTCCCGCGACTGCATGACGCGCGAGGCCGCCGACGCGGTGAAGCGTCGCGCGACCGAGTCCGGGTTCGAGGGCGTGTTCCTGCTCGACGCCTCGGTCCGTGCGAGCGAGCCCCCGGCGGCGAAGCCCGCGCCCAAGCGCAAGACGCGGCGCGGCACGAGCCGATGAGCACGCGCCGCCTCATCCTGCACGAGGACCGCTTCTGGCGGTCGTTGCGTCCGCTCACCGACCTGCTGCCCGTGCCCGCGCTCGCGTTCGGCGCCTCGGATCTGGCGCGTCGCTGGATCGCGCACGCGGGCCTGCCGCTGTTCGCCATCGAGGCGCGCGCCGCCGCCATGGCCGGATGGGCCGCGGCCCCGGTGCCCGACACCGCGGCCATCGCCGCCGACGACGAGGCGCTGGTCGTGAACGCCGCCGCACTGCCCGGGCCGTGGTTCGACGCCGTGCGTGCGGGTCGCGCGCCGAGTCTGTTCCTGTCGGGTGGGCGCGTTGCCGCCGCACGCCTGCCGCTCGCGTTGTTGCGCGGCGGGATCGGGCGGGGCGAGGACTTCGAGACCGTGCTGCTCGGGCTCGCGCTGCCCACCGCGACCGTGGACGCCGCGTTCCTCGACTGGCCGTGGGACCTCATGGCGCGCAACCCCGAGGCGATCGCCGCCGACCTCGCCGGGGCCACACCGCTGCGCGAGGGTCGCGTGCACGCGAGCGCGGTGCTCGAGTCCCCGGATCGCATCGCGATCGAGGACGGTGCGGTCGTCGGACCGTTCGTGGTGCTCGATGCGAGCGACGGGCCCATCCGCATCGCGCGCGGAGCGCGTGTCGAGGCGCACTCCATCGTGCGCGGGCCTTGCGTCGTCGGCCCGGGCACTCAACTGCTCGGCGGCTCGTTCACCGCGTGCACGTTCGGCCCCGAGTGTCGGGTCGCGGGCGAGGTCGAGTGGACCGTGTGGCAGGGCCACGCCAACAAGCGTCATCACGGGTTCGTGGGACACAGCGTGATCGGGGAGTGGGTGAACCTCGGTGCGCTCACCACCACCAGTGACCTCAAGAACAACTACGGGCGCGTACGTGTGTGGGTGGACGGTCGCGAGACCGATTCCGGCAGCTCCAAGGTGGGCGCGTTCCTCGGCGCGCACGTGAAGACCGGCATCGGCACGTTGCTGCCCACCGGGGCCTCGGTCGGCTGTGCCGCCAACCTGTTCGGGGGTGGGCGCTTCGCGCCCAAGCGCGTCGCCTCGTTCGCGTGGTGGGACGGCGAGCGCTGGGCCGAGCACGACGTCGATCGCATGCTCGCGACCGCGCGTCTCGTGGCCTCCCGTCGCGGGCGCACCCTCACGCCGGCGGCCGAGGATGCGATCCGCGCGCTCCATGCGGCCACCGCCGCCGAGCGTGCCTCGGCGGCAGGCGCTTGACCCTGCTCGCGCCCCGTTCCTAGACTCGCGCGGTTCGCACCCGTGGGTGCGGACCTCCATCCCTTCCCGAGGACCCGATGCCCGAACTGCGCAAGGACCCCGTCGTTGGCCGCTGGGTGATCATCTCCACCGAGCGCAGCCGTCGCCCCGGACACTTCACGCCCGAGACCGGGACGGACGCCCACGCGTTCTCGCCGTTCGCCGAGGGACGTGAGGACATGACCCCGCCCGAGGTGTGGTCCGACCGGCCGGCCGGCAAGCCCGCGAACTCGCCGGGCTGGACGGTGCGCGTGGTCCCCAACAAGTTCCCGGCGCTCGAGATCGAGGGCTCGCTCGAGCGTCGCGGCGAGGGCCTGTACGACCGCATGAACGGCGTCGGTGCGCACGAGGTCGTGATCGAGACGCCCGATCCCGGCGTGCAGTTCGCCGACCTGCCGGTGGACCGCATGCAGCAGGTGCTCATCGCGTGGCGCGAGCGCATTCGCGACCTGCGCAAGGATCCGCGACTGCGGTACGTGCTCGTGTTCAAGAACCACGGCGCCGGGGCCGGCGCGACGCTCGAGCACTCGCACAGCCAGATCATCGCCACGCCCATCATCCCGCGCATGGTGCAGGAGGAGCTCGACGGCGCGCGTCGTTACTTCGAGCTCAAGGAGCGTCCGGTGTTCTCGGACATCATCGACCAGGAGACCGGTGAGGCGCAGGGCAAGCGCGTGGTCTCGCGCACCGGCCGGTTCATCGCGCTCGCGCCGTTCGCGCCGCGGTTCCCGTTCGAGACCTGGGTCATGCCGCTCGCGCACCGCCCGTCGTACCACCTGATCGACGACGACGGGGAGCTGCTCGAGCTCGCCGGCCTGCTCAAGGACACGCTCGCGCGTCTCAACGCCGCGCTCGACTCGCCGCCGTACAACCTCGTGCTGCACACCGCGCCGCTGGCCGATCCGGATCATCCGCACTACCACTGGCACATCGAGATCATGCCCAAGCTCACGCGGGTCGCCGGGTTCGAGATCGGCTCGGGTTTCTACATCAACCCGACGCCGCCCGAGGACGCGGCCCGCTACCTGCGCGACGTCGTCGTCGGCGCCTGAGCGGAGCCTCGACCCGGTCATGGGCTCGCCCCTGTCCATCGTCCACCTCGCGAGCGAGATGGCCCCGTTCGCCAAGGTGGGCGGGCTCGGCGACGTCGTCGCCGCACTCGCGCGCGAGCAGGTCCGGCGCGGGCATCGCGTGGTGGTGGCCCTGCCGCGCTACCGCGACCTCGTGCTGCCGCCCGGGTGGGCGCTCACCGAGCTCGACGGCACGTCGGTGCCGTGGGGCGTGGGGCACGAGCCGGCCCGGTTCGCGATCGCCGAGGGTCCGCACGACCAGCCCACCGTGCTGCTCGTCGAGCACTCCGGCGACCGGCGGTTCTTCTCGCGCGCGGGGTTCTACGACGATCCGGTGACGCACGAGGGTTATCCCGACAACCCCGAGCGATTCCTGTTCTTCACGCGCGCCGCGCTCGAGGCGGTGAAGGCGTTCGGGGAACGCTTCCACATCCTCCATGCGCACGACCAGCAGGCGGCGTGGGCGCCGTGCTTCGTGCGCACGCACGACGCCGACGATGATGCGTTCAACGGCACCGCGACCGTGTTCACGATCCACAACCTCGGTTATCAGGGCATCGTGGACCCGTGGGTGCTCGGGCTCGCGGGGTTCCCGCGCGGCGAATTCCACCCGCGCAGCCCGTTCGAGTACCACGGCCGCGTGAACTTCATGAAGGTCGGCATCCTGTTCGCCGACCTCGTCTCGACCGTGAGTCCCACCTACGCGCGCGAGATCCAGACCACGGGTGAGTACGGGTTCGGGCTCGAGGGCGTGCTGCGGCGTCGCACCGGTGACGTGCGCGGCATCCTCAACGGCATCGACGACCACGACTGGGATCCGTCCCGCGACCGCTGGTTGCCGGCGCACTACGACCGGGACCGTCTCGACGGCAAGCGCGTCTGTCGCCGTGCGCTGGCGCTCGAGTCGGGGTTCCCGCTCGAGCCCGACTGGCCCATCGTGGGCATCGTGTCGCGGCTCGTCGAGCAGAAGGGCTTCGACCTCATCGAGGCTGCCGAGTATGCGCTGTGCGATCTGCAGGCGCGCTTCGTCGTGCTCGGCATGGGTTCCCCTCGCTACGTGGAGCGGTTCCGCCGTCTGGCGGCCGAGCGTCCGTGGCAGTGGCGGTTCGAGGGGGCGCACGACGAGGGGCTGGCGCATCGCATCGAGGCGGGCTCCGACCTGTTCCTCATGCCGTCGCGTTACGAGCCGTGCGGACTCAACCAGCTCTATTCGCTGCGCTACGGCACGGTGCCGGTGGTGCGCTCGACCGGAGGACTCGCCGACACGGTGCGCGAGTTCGACCCGATCACGCGCGAGGGCAACGGGTTCGTGTTCGAGGGCTTCGCCCCGGACGAGATGGTCATGGCCCTGCGGCGCGCACTCGCCACCCACGGCGAGCCCGAGGCGTGGCGCACGCTGCAGCGCAACGGCATGGCGCGCGACTCGAGCTGGCGGGCCGCGGCCGACGGCTACGACCGCTTGTACGACGAGGCGATGGAGCGCGTGGCGCAGGGCCGCGTGCCCAGCCTCGAGAGCGTGCTCGACACCTTCTGAGTCCACGGCCCCGCGCGCGTTCCGTGCGCGGTCGGCGAACCCCTAGTGCGCGGTCTCGAGGAACGTGGCGTGCAGCGTGCGCACGGCGTCCTCGATGCGGTCGCCCGGCACGCGCAGGATGAGCGCGGCCGGCGTGACGCGAAGCGCGATGAGCGACACCCCGACGCGCTCGAGGGCGCGTTCGGCGACCGCGGCCTCGCGCGCGCCGAGTCCCAGCCCCACGAGCGAGACGAACGCGGCGTCGTGCACCGCGTCGAGCCGCCACTCGCCACCCGGGCCGCGCAGTTCGCGGAACGTGCGCTGCAACTCCTCGACGTCGTGACGCTCGCCCATCCACACCAGCGCGCCGTGGGTGGCGGTGGCCTGCTCGTGGGCGACGAGTTCGAGCGCGGGGAAGCGCTCGTGCACCGCCTCGAGGATGCCGCGGGCCTCGCCGACACCGCCGGCGTTGCCCTCGGCGATCGCGAGCGAGACGTGGGCGCGATGGGTGACGGCTTCGACTCGAGGGGCTTCCACGGTGTCCTCCGCGATCTCGGTGCCCGGGGTGTCCCGGAACGACGAACGTACGGCGAGCGGCACGCGCTCGCGCGCGGCCAGGTCCACGCAGCGCGCGTGCAGCACGCGGCCGCCGAGGTGGGCGAGGGCCGAGCACGCGCGATAGCCGAGCCGTGGGACGAGGCGTGCGGCCGGCACCAGGCGCGGGTCGGCGGTGAACACGCCATCCACGTCGGTGAGGATCTCGCAGCGCGCGCGACCGAGTGCGGCGGCGAGCGCGACCGCCGTCGTGTCGCTGCCCCCACGACCGAGCGTGGTGATCTCCTTGGTGACCGGCGAGACGCCCTGGAATCCGGCCACGATCACGACGTCGCCGTTCGCGAGCGCCGCCTGCAGTCGGTCGGGGCGCACCCCCACGATGCGCGCGTTCGAGTGCGCCTCGTCGGTGAGGATGCCGCTCTGCGAGCCCGTGAACGAGATCGCGCGCACGCCGAGGTCGTGCAGGGCCATGGCGAGCAGCGCCATCGAGACGCGCTCGCCGGTCGACAGCAGCATGTCCATCTCGCGGCGCGACGGGCTGGGGGAGACCTCGCGCGCGAGCGCGATGAGGTCGTCGGTGGTGTCGCCCATGGCGCTCACCACCACCACCATGGAGTGCCCCTCGGCGCGTGCCGCGGCGATGCGCTGGGCCACGGCCCGGATGCGATCGGGGCCGTTCACCGAGGTGCCGCCGTACTTGTGGACGAGGATGCTCACGGGGCGAGGGATAGACGGTCGGGGCGGTCCGCGCAACCCGCGCGGGGCCCCGGCCCGGGGCCGGGATGGCGCGGCGGCCACCGCAGCCCCGGCTGGGCCTCCCACGGGGCTCCCGGGGGCCTTCCCGGACGGGCCGCGGGGGGCGGGCTTGACGGTTTCGCCTCCCGCCGGATATGGTTGCCGCCGCTCTTGTTCGCGGAAGTAGCTCAGCCCGGTAGAGCATCACCTTGCCAAGGTGAGGGTCGGGGGTTCGAATCCCCTCTTCCGCTCCATGTCCGCACGGGCCGGCCTTCCAGGTCGGCCCGTCGCGCTTTCCGGGGGTGTTCCCATGAGCGGTCCCGTTCGCGACCCGGCCGCCGTCGAGCGCGCCGTCGCCGACCTGCTCCGGGCGCTGGGGTTGTCCGCCGCCTCCGAGCCCGAACTGGCCCAGACCCCCGCGCGGGTCTCCGAGCTCTACCGCGAGGTGCTCTCGGGGCTGGACCCGGCCACCCATCCCGACCTCGCCACCTTCCCGCACGCCGGCCAGGGCGACCTCGTCGTGGTGCGCGACCTCGAGTTCCACTCGCTGTGCGTGCACCACATGGTGCCGTTCTTCGGGCGGGCGCTCGTGGCCTACCTGCCCGGGGACACGCTGGTCGGGATCAGCGCCGCCGCGCGATTGCTCGAGACCTACTCGCGCCGTCCGCAGTTGCAGGAGCGGCTCGGGCAGCAGATCGCCGACCATCTCGACCGCCTCATCCGTCCGCGCGGGGTCGCCGTGGTGCTCGAGGCGCGTCACCTCTGCATGGAGATGCGCGGCATCCGTCGGCGCGGCACGGTCGAGACCCGTGCGGTGCGCGGTGAGCTGGCGGACCCGCGGTGGGCCGAGGCGTTGCGCCTCGGACCCGGGGCCTGAACCGGGGGACGCGATGAACGGCGCACCGTCGGTCAGCGTCGTGATCGTGACCCGCGACCGGTCTGCATTGCTCGCCGACGCGCTCGCCAGCGTGGTCGCGCAGCGGAACGCCCCGTGCGAGGTGCGCATCGGCGATGACGGCACCACGCCCGCGGTGATCCCCGACGACCTGCCGCTGCTCGAGGTCACGGTGGTGCCGTGCGGGCACGGCTGCGCCGCGGCCGCGCGCAACGCCGCCGCCGCCGGGGCGCGCGGGGACGTGCTGGCGTTCCTCGACGACGACGACCGCTGGCTCCCGGGCCATCTCGCGGGCCTCGCCGAGGCGTTCCGCGATCCCGCCGTGGGCTTCGCGTGGCGCGACAGCGTGGTGATGCGCGAGCACGTGACGCCCGCGGGCGAACGCATCGCGCACGACACGCGCACGCTGGCGCGCGACTGGGACGATGCGCTCATGCGCTCCGACGACTACCTGCCGCCGAGCGCGTGGGGCGTGCGCCGTTCCTGTTTCGAGGCGCTGGGTGGGTTCGACCCCACGCTGCGTTACAGCGAGGACTGGGATTTCGTGCTGCGGGCCGCGGCCCACACCGGCGTGCGCCGCGTACCGGGCGTGACGGTCGAGGTGCGGCTGCGCGAGAGCGGCAACACCTCGGCGGAGTTCACGCCCGAGCGGCTCGACTGCCTGCGGCGCGTGGCCGAGCGCCACGGTTTCGCCACGCCGGGCCCCAAGACGTTCTGGGAGGTGGCGCTCGCGGTGGGGTCGGCATGACGGGGCGCGAACTGGTCATCGTGGGTGCCGGGCCGGCCGGGGTCTCGGCCGCGCTGTGGGCACGATTGCTCGACCTCGACGTGCTGCTGCTCGAGGCGGGCGAGGGCCCGGGCGGACAGTTGCACCACATCCACTTCCAGCCGCGCGAGATCCCGGGTTGGACCGCGGGCGATGGTGCGGTCATGGCCGCGACCTACGCGCGGCAGCTCGCCGAGTCCGGCATCGTGGTGCGCTACGGTGCGGTCGCGGCGGCGCTCACGCCCGGCGATCCCCCGTCGTTGACGCTCGCCGACGGTGGCACCGTGGCCGCTCGCGCCATGCTGGTCGCCACCGGCGCGCGGCGTCGCCGTCTGGGCGTGCCGGGCGAGGAGGACTTCGCCGATCGCGGTCTGTCGTACTCCGCGACGCGCGACCTGTCGCGCCTCACCGGTCGTCGTCTGGTGGTGGTGGGCGGGGGCGACGCGGCCTACGAGAACGCCCTCATCCTGGCGGCCGCGGGGCGCGACGTGACGCTGCTCGTGCGCGGGGTGTCGCGGGCGCGCGTCGAGTTCCGCGAACGCGTGGCGGCCGACAGCCGCATCCGCGTGCGCACCGGCGCCACCGTGCGTGCGGTGCTCGGCGACGAGCGCGTGCGCGCGCTGCGCGTCGCGGAGCCCGACGGCGAGCGCGACCTGCCGTGCGACGGCGTGGTGGTGAAGGTCGGCGTGGTGCCGAACACCGAGTGGTGCCGGGGTGCGCTCGCGCACGATCCCGACGGCTGGCTCACGGTGGACGCGTCGTTCGCGACCTCGGGCTCGGGCGTGTGGGCCGCGGGTGACGTGACCCGCCCGTTGCTGCCGGGCATCCCGGTCTCGCACGGTCACGGCGCGCTCGCGGTCGCCGCCATCCGTCACGCCCTGCGCGGCGACTGAGCCCGCGCTCTGGCGCCGCGACCGCGGCACGGTTAGCGTGGTGTCCGTCCGCTGACCGTCCCCGACCCCGGAGTCCCCGATGAGCGCTTTCACCGATCCGCGCGATCTCTCCCAACTCGCCGAGCGCGGCATCACGGCCGCCGAGGCCGAGCGCCAACTCGAGGTCATGAGCCGGCCCGCGGCGTGGGCCGTGCTCGAGCGTCCCTGCACGCCGGGCGACGGGATCGAGCGGCTCGACGAGACGCGGATCGAGGCGCTGCTCGAGGAGCACGCGCGGGCCGCG
>JBEGJG010000075.1:0-9596 GCA_041184705.1 Candidatus Eiseniibacteriota bacterium | reverse complement strand
TGCGAGGCGACCGCCTCACGCGAGCGCAGCGGCCCGGTCGGACCGGGACGTGCGCTCGGGTGCGCGACTCGCGCGTACGACCGCGAAACGCCTCGCACGAACACCTCATTGCAGCCGCCGTGCCAACCGCCCACCGTTACGCGGGGACCGCGATCCACGCGGGTCCCACGCCCATCGCGGCGAGGACGCGTGAACCGACCGTCCCGGAAAGGAACGATCCGCCGTCCCACGATGGAACGCTCACCGTTCCGCGATGGAACGCACGGTACGCACGCGGTGGAGGCCCCTCCGCCCCTCTGCTAGCGTGCCGCCCCATGCGGATCGCTCTCTTCCTGCCCCACGTGGGCGTGTTCGGCGGCGTGCGCCGCTACCTCGAACTCGGCAACGAGTGGGTGGCGATGGGGCACACGGTCACGCTCCACCATCCTGCGGGCACGCCGCCCACGTGGCTGCCGTTCGCCGGCGAGACCGCGTCGGTCGAGGTCGCGGCCACGCGTCCGTCCGACCTCGCGATCACGGGCGACGCCGGCAGCTGGGAGGCGTTCCGCGCCCATCCCTCGGCGTGTCACGTCTACTACTGCGTGCTCGAGGGCGACCCGGGACTCGCGCGCGCGCTCGCCGACCCCGCGGTGACGCTCATGGCGAACTCGGGGCCGTTGCGCGCCTCGCTCGCCCGTCGCACCCGCCGATCGGTGCTCGACGGCATCGGTGGCATCCGCCCGGAACGCTTCCGACCCGACCCCGCGGCGCGTGCCGCCGCACCGCTGCGCGTGCTCGTGAACGGCCGCCGCTCGCGCCCCAAGAAGGGCACCGACCTCGTGCTGCGCGCCCTCGCAGGGTTGGTGGGCCGCGTGCCCGCGTTCGAGACGGTGCTGTTCGACGCGGTGGATCCGGCCACGAACCGACAGGACCCGCGCGACGGCGCACCGCTGCCCCCGGGGGCGCGCTTCGTGCTCGGGCCCTCGCAGGAGGAGTTGGTGGGGCTCTACCAGTCGAGCCACGTGTTCGTGGCCGCCGAGCGCAAGGCGGGCTGGTGCAACACCGCACTCGAGGCGCTGGCGTGCGGCTGTGCGCTCGTGTGCACGCGCAGCGGCACCACCGACTTCGCGCGCGACGGCGAGAACGCGCTCGTGACCTGGCGCCACCCGTGGTTCCTGCAGCGCGCCCTGCGCCGCCTGCTCACCGACGCGACGCTGCGCGATCGCCTCGCGGCCGCGGGCCCCGCGAGCGCCCAGCCGTGGGCGTGGCCCGCACTGGCGCGCCGCATCCTCGCGCAGATCCCCGAGGCCGGCGTCCGTTGAACGACCGAGGCGGCCGACTCGCGAGAGTCGGCCGCCTCGGGCATCCGTTCGGACCGTTCGTCCTAGCGCTCGGGCAGGTACCCCGACTGCTCCATGGGAACGACCATCTCGGCCTTCGTGTAGATGAAGGCGTCGCGGTGGTAGTCCGAGAGCTCGTAGTCCTTCTCGAGCCAGATCGCGTCCTCGGGGCAGGCCTCCTCGCACATGCCGCAGAAGATGCAGCGCAGCATGTTGATCTCGTAGCGCTCGGCGTAGCGCTCGCCGTGCGAGACGGGATTCGCCGGATCGTTCTCGGCGGCCTTCACGAAGATCGCGTCCGCCGGGCAGGCGACCGCGCACAGCTCGCAGCCCACGCAGCGCTCGAGGCCGTCCGAGTGACGGGCCAGGATGTGCCGACCACGGAAGCGCGGGAACATCTGCAGCTTCTCGTCCGGGTACTGGACCGTGAAGGGCTTCTTGAACAGGTTCTCGAGCGTGACGCCGAGACCCGTGGCGAGTTCCTTGATCATCGGGGCTTCCTCGGGGAACCGATGGCGGACGGCCCACCGTGGCCGTCCGTGCTGCCATGCCTATCCGGGAAGATTAGCGGGACGGACCACTCGCCCGCAAGCCGCCCGGGGAGCGTCACAGGCGCGGCAGCGTGATGCCGACCTGCTTCTGGTACTTGCCCGCCTTGTCCTTGTACGACACCTCGCACACCTCGTCGGCCTGGAAGAACACGACCTGCGCGATGCCCTCGTTGGCGTAGATCTTGGCCGGCAGCGGCGTGGTGTTGCTGATCTCGAGCGTCACGTAGCCCTCCCACTCGGGCTCGAACGGCGTGACGTTGGTGATGATGCCGCACCGCGCGTACGTGGACTTGCCCATGGTGATGGTGAGCACGTCGCGAGGGATGCGGAAGTACTCCACGGTGCGCGCGAGCGCGAACGAGTTGGGGGGCACGATGCAGACGTCGCCCTTGAAGTCCACCATCGTCGAGGGGTCGATGTTCTTGGGGTCCACCACCGTGCTCATGACGTTGGTGAAGATCTTGAACTCGTCGGCGACCCGGATGTCGTAGCCGTAGCTCGACACGCCGTAGGAGATCACGCCCTGGCGGACCTGCTTCTCCTCGTACGGCTCGATCATGCCGTGTTCCTTGCACATCCTGCGGATCCAATGGTCGGGACGGATCGACATGGGCACTCCTGCGAGGGGGTGTTCGGCGGGCGGCGTCAGGTTCGGGACAGCAGGCGCACGAGATGACCGAGCTCGGGGACGAGCAGTTCGTCGAGGGCCTGCCGGACGGCACCGGTGGACCCCGGAAGGTAAACGACCAGCCGCCCGCGCGCGACCCCGGCCCCGGCCCGCGACAGCCAGGCCGCCGAGCCCACCGTGCGCTCGGACAGCGCCCGGAACCGCTCCCCGAACCCGGGCAACGGACGCTCGAGCAGCGGCTCCACGGCCTCGGGCGTCACGTCGCGCGGGGCCACCCCGGTGCCGCCCGTGAGCAGCACCAGGTCCACGTCCCGGCGCGCGAGCGCGGAGCGCACCGCGCGTCGGATGGCGGCGATGTCGTCGGCCACCCAGACCCGCGTCACCACGACCCCGGCGCGCACCAGTCGGCGCTCGGCGAGCGCGCCACTCGTGTCGTCCTTCCCCCGCCGCGTGTCGCTCACCGTGACGACCACCGCGCCGATCGGTCGCGGCGGACGCTGCGCGGGGGCGTGCGCCCCGGTGCGGGGCCGAGTCGAGGCTCGGCGGGCGGCGCTCACGCCACCCCCGCGCGCGCCCACGCCGAGACGCTCGTGGGAACGATCCCGAACCGGCTCGCCCACGGCTCGGACTCGGCCAGCCGGTGCTCGGCGATCTCGTCGAGCGAAGGCTCCCACGCCGGCGAGACCGTGGCGCGCGGACCGAGCCGTGCGGCCTCGGCCAGTTCCGCCCACGAGAAGCGCTCCGCGCCCGCGACCTCGTACCACTCCGTGCCCCACGACGGCTCGGCGAACGCGCGCACGAGCGTGGTCACGACGTCGTCGCGATGCACCGGGTCCACGAGTCGCCTCCCCTGCCCCGGCAGTGCCGTGCGCGTCGCGAGTCGAGCCCACAGCGGGGCGTCGGGCCCCACGACGGGCGCCAGACGCAGCGTGAGCGTGGGGACGCCGGTCGCACGCGCGTCCTCCTCGAGCCGCCACAGTCGGCGCAACGTGGCCGTGCGCGCGTCGGGGTGCGCGCCGAGCCGCGACAGCACGAGCAGTCGCACGCCCGGGGCCTCGTGAACGAGTGAAGCGGGTGTGGGTCCCGGCTCGGCGTCGCCGAGCACCACGGTGACCGTCGTGCTGGGCGCGAGCCCGGCGGGACGCGCGGCGTGCACGGGCACGCCGGTCGCCGCGAGCAGGCGCTCGAGCTGCGGCGAGCGTGCGAGCGGAGCCACCACGATCACGGCTGCAGCCCCAGCGCGAGCCGCAGTTGCCGCCGATGCGAGAGGTCGTGCTCCACCCACTCGCGCACCATCGCCCCCAGCGGGAACGCCCCGCGCGTCGAGTGCACGCCGACGCGCGCCCACTCGGCGCGGCCGAGCGGGGCGAGCCGCGCGAGCAATCGCGCGCGCGCGGCACGCCAGTCGGCGAGCACCGCAGCGGGCTCGAGCGCGGCGTAGCCCGCGAGACGCGCCGCCGAGGTGAGGTCCACCGCGGGCACCTCGGCCCCGTCGTGGGCCAACACGGCCTCGAGTCGCGGCAGGAACACCTCGAGGTCGGCGTCGCGCAGATGGGCCAACGCCTCGAGCGCGCTCCAACGCTCGGGTGCGGGGCGCGTGCGCACGCGCTCCGGGGCGGCGGTGAGCGCGTCGGCCACGGACTCGGGCGACTCGGCGAGCGAGGCCAGCACACGGCCCCACTCGGCGTACGTCATGGGCCCGGGGCCACCCGGCGTGATGCCGGGGTCGTGGTCGGGCGCGGGGAACGGTTGCGCGAACCCGCGCGCGCGGTACGAGCGCGCCAGTTCGGCGTAGTGCGCCGAACCCGAACGGATGGCCGCGCGGTGCGCCTCGCTCACCGGGCCCACGACGCGCGCGGGAGCGCCGAGCGCCAACGAGCCCGGCGGGATCTCCTGCCCCTCGCGCACGAGCGCGCCGGCGCCCACGAGCGAGCCGGCCCCGATCACCGCCTTCGACAGCACGATCGCGCCCATCCCGATGAGGCAGTCGTCCCCGATCGTGCAGCCGTGCACGATCGCGCGGTGTCCCACGGTGACGCGATCACCCACCACCGTGGGGGCGTCGTGGTCCACGTGCACGAGCGTGAGGTCCTGAAGGTTGGTGTGCGCTCCGATCGTGACCGGTGCGGTGTCGCCGCGGATCACCGTGCCGAACCACACGCTGGTGGACTCGCCGAGTGCGACGTCGCCCACAACCGTGGCCCCCGGCGCCACGAACGCGCTCGGGTGCAGGCGCAGTCGCGCCACCCAATCCCCCGGGGTCGCGCTCACCGCTGCCCCGCGCGCTCACCCACGAAGGGGTTGTCGCGGCGCTCGGCGCCGATCGTGGTCGCCGGCCCGTGCCCGGGCAGCACGCGCACCGCGTCGCCGAGCGGGAACAGACGCTCGCGGATGGTGCGCTCGAGCACCTCCCACGAACCGCCCGGCAGGTCGGTGCGCCCGACCGAACCCGCGAACAGCACGTCGCCCGACCACAGCGTGTCGCCGTACCGGAACGTGACGTGCCCGGGGGCGTGCCCCGGCGTGTGCAGGACCTCGAGCGATTCCGATCCGATCGGGATGCGCATGCCCTCGGCCAGTTCCAGCCCCACCTCGGGCACGGGCACCGCGGGCAGCCCGAACATGGAGCCCTGCAGCGCCACGTTGTCGAGTAGCGGACGGTCGAGCGGATGGAGCGCGAACGGCACCGGGAACGTGGTCGCGAGCGCGTGCATGGACGCGACGTGGTCGTAGTGCGCGTGCGTGGCCAACAGCCAGCGCACCTGGAGCCCCTGCGCGCGCACCCAGTCCACGACGCGCTGCGGCTCGAAGCCCACGTCGAGCACCGCGGCCTCGCGCGACTCGGGGTCGTACACCACGTACACGTTGTTGCCGAACGGACCGACGTTCTCGAAGACGTGACTCTTCAGCACGGTGCGGGCTCCTCCGCCGGGGCTCACAGGTCCCGGTAGGTCGTCTGAAGCAACAGCGCGTCGTCCTCCATGCACGGGCTCTCGCTCACCACCCAGCCGCCGACGTGCAGGTCCTTGAGCGCACGCAACAACTCGCGCCACGCGAACGCGGTCTCGAGCAGCGGCTCGTGCCGACGCTCCCCCTTGGGCCCGTACTGGATGCCCGAGATGTGGATGTGCAACGCGTCGAGGGCCGCTCGCCCGAGCCGGGCCTCGATCGCGCGCAACGTGGCCACGAACTCCTCGTAGGTGTTGTGCGCCCCGAGGTCGCGCGCGTAGCGATGCGAGAAGTCCACGCAGGGTAGCACCCCGGGCACCGCCGCGCTCCACTCCAGCACCTCATCGAGCGAGCCCACCTGCGTGGCCTTGCCCGTCAGTTCGGTGCGGACGTCGATCGCGTAGCCGGCCGTTCGCGCCGCGCCCGCGAGCGACTCCAGCTCCTCGCGCACGCGCGTCGCGGCCACCTCGGGCGCCAGCGTGCCGTAGAAGCCGGCGTGGAAGCAGAACGAGCGCGCACCGCACCTCGCCCCCAGACGGGCGCATTCGAGCAGGCGGGCGTGGCTGCGCTCCACCACGTCGGGCGCCCCGCACAGGTTGACGTAGTACGGCGCGTGCGCGGTGAGCGTGACGTCGTGCTCGCGCGCGGCCTCGCGGATGGCGTCGGCGGACTCGTCCGACATGCGCACCCCGTTGACCCACGCCATCTCGAGGTGGTCGAGTCCGAGTTCGCGCGCGCGGCGGATGCCGTGCACGGTGCCGGGCTTGGCGCTGGTGCGCGGGATGCCCGAGGTGCCGAATCGGAGCGTGGGGCTCACCGCTTGTAGCCGATGGTGCGCAGGAACGCGCGGCGCTGCTCGCGCTCGACGTCGCCCTCGACGCCGCGCGGCGAGGAACCGTCCACCACCCCCACCACCCCGCGTCCCTGCGGCGACTCGACGACCAGGACCTGCAGCGGGTTCGCGGTCGCGCAGAACACGCGACACACCTCGGGGCAGGCCTTGATGGCGGGCAGCACGTTGATGGGATACGCGCCCCGCAGCACGAGCACGAACACGTGCCCGGCGCCGATCGCGCGCGCCGCCGTGACCGCGACCTCCACCAGTTCCGGCTCGTTGCCGTCGTGACGGATGAGGCACGGGCCCGAGGCCTCGCAGAACGCGACGCCGAAGCGCGCCTGCGGCACGGTGCCGACCACGATCTCGTACAGGTCCTCGACGGTCTTGATGAAGTGCGACTGCCCCACGATGACGTTGCAGTCGGACGGGAACGCGAGCGGGACGGCGGAGATCTGCATGGAGGGCCTCACGGGACGGGGCGCGCACCCCCGCGGGACACCGGGAGCGCGGGCGCGGTCAGAACGCCTGCGACGAACCGAAGGAGAATACCGGACTCCGGCGGCCGTCGCGCGTGGGCGAGAGCGGGAACGCCACGTCGAGTCGTGCCACCTGATGCAGCGAGGCGTGCGGGAACGACAGCCGCAGACCGAACCCGGCGTCGAGGTGCCACGGCTCGGGTGCCCCGGCCGTGCCCCACGCCCGCGCGGAGTCGAAGAAGACCGCACCACCCACGCTGGTCACGTCCCAGACGTTGCGCGCGGCGACCCAGCGCGTCTCGGCGTTGAACCGCCACACCTGCGTGCCGGCCAGCTCCTGCACCGGGTACGCCCGCAATCCGTTCAAGCCGCCGACGACGTACTGCACCTCGCGCGGCGCACGGTCGGCCGCCTGCCCCAGCGCGGCGAACACGATGGCCACGTCGCGGGCCGGTTGCTGGACCCAGCGCGCATCGAGATGGGCCAGCGTCTCGCGCGGCCCTCCACGGACGCGCGACGAGACGCGCGCGCGCGCCATCCCGAAGCCGAACCGCCGCGTGACGTGCCCGCCCTCGAGCCGCAGTCGCACCAGACCCTCGTTGGCGGTGCTGCCGAGTGCGCGCAGGATGAGCCCGCTCTCGAACGACACGAGCCGACCGACGTCGTAGTCCTCGATGGGGTCGAAGTACTCGATGCCGCGCCGCTCGATGAAGCGTGGCCGCCACAGCGTGATGCGGCCCGAGAGCCAGCGCAGGTCGAGGTCCTCCTCGCCACCCGCGAACAGGTCGGGCTCCCCCGGCTCGGGACGGGTGGGGCCGTAGTGGCGGTCCTGCAGGCCGAAGGCGGCCGTGAAGCGTCGCACCACACCGTCCGACCGCCGCTCGCCCGTGCCCCACTCGAGGGCGACCTGCTTGGACTCGAACGGGAACTTGGCCGAGAGCTGTCCGTCACGGAACAGCATCTGGTCCACGCTCGACCGCCACAGTCCGGTCGTCCACGCCCGGTCGTCATCGAGCGAGCGGTACGGGTCGCGCAGCAGCACGGTGTTGGTGACGCCACCGGTCCCCGTGCCCGCCTTGAAACGGCCCTCCAGCTGGGTGCCGAGGATGCGGCGCGCCGAGATCTCGGCCGAATGCGTATGCCCGGTGGGCTCCTCGCGGAACACGAACTCCAGGCCCACCCCGAGCCCGAGCAGGTTCTGCTCGGTGAAGCCGATCGAGCCGTAGGTGCGCCCGCCCCCACGCTCGAGGTTCACCTCCGGCTGCGTGGTCCACTGATCGCGCGTGCCCACGAGCACGTCCACCGAGTCGCCCACGATGCGCGAGCGGACGGTGTCGGGCTCGAGGAACTCGAAGTCGCGCAGGATGCGCTGCGTCTCGAGCGGGCGCGTGCGCACGTGGAGTCGGTTGGCGACCCGGTACAGCCCGGCGAACCGTCCCGGGGGGACGGGTTCGTAGATGTCGCGACACACCACGTCGACTAGCCGGATGGGCAGGCCCTCGGCGCGTGCGCGGAACGCGCTGTCGTAAGCCGAGGAGTAAGGCACATCCACGTCCTCGGCACGCGCTCCGGTGGCGAACACGAGGCCCGCCGCGAGCGCGAGGGCGAGACACGCCCCCGCGCCGCGACGTCCGGCGATGCCGCGATCGGGTTCAGCGCTTCGGGGGGACCCGGTCACGTGCGAGTTGCGCCTCTCCACTCTGGGGGAACCGCTTCACGAGCTCCTCGAACGCGGTGACGGACTCGGCCCGACGCCCGAGGCGCTCGAGTCCCCGCTCGGCCAGCGCTCGCCCACGCGCCGGTACTCGACCGACGCGCTGTCGAACTGGGCCTGCGCGAAGAAGCACTCGCCCACGCCGTACTGCGCGTTGTCGGCGAGGTCCATCTGACCGTAGCGCTGCACGAACTCGCGATACGCGGCCAGGGCGAGGGCGTAACGGCCCTGCGTGAGGTCGGTGGTCGCCTGATCGTACAACTCGACCGGGGCCGGTCCGGTCGCGGCGGGTGCGCCCCCCCCGGTGGCCGGGGCCGGTTCCCCCGGACGCGTCGAGCCGCGTTCGGCGGCGATCCGGAAGCGCGCCATGATGTCGTCGAGCTTGCCCTCGAGACGACCCAGCGTCTCCTCGGTCTCACGCGCCGTGCTCGACGCGGTCGCGCGCGTCGAGAGCAGCAGGTCGCGCTGCTCGGCCAGCTCGCGCCGGGTGTCGTCGAGCGTGCGGGCCGCGATGGAATCGCGCACGACCATCTCGTCCACCTGCGTGCGCAGGCTGTCGAGCCCCGACTTGAGCAGCTGCATCTGCGTCGTGTAGCAACCCGGCGCACCGAGCGAGGCCGCGATGAGCACCGCGGCCACGCTCGCACCGGTGAGACGCCTTCCCGCGAGGGCGCTCATCGGGCGCTGAACTCCACGCGACGGTTGCGCGCCCACGCGGACTCGTCGTGCCCCTCGTCCACCGGGCGCTCCTTGCCGTAGGACACGGCGCGGAACCGATCGCTCGACAGGCCCTGGTCCACGAGGTACTGCAACACGGCCTCGGCGCGCTTCTGCCCGAGGGCCTGGTTGTACTCGACCGTGCCGCGCTCGTCGCAGTGCCCGTCGAGCGACACCGACAGGCCGGGGTTCGAGCGCAGCAGCTTCGCGTTGGCGTCGAGCGCGGAGCGCGCGCCGTCCGAGAGCGTGAACGAGTCGTACTCGAAGTACACCACCTGCAGGTTCTTCGCGACCTCGGCCGGATCCGTCTGCGGGGTCGGCGGCGCCGGCGTGGGTGCGGGCGTGGGCGTGGGCGTGGGCACGCGCGACCAGTGGACCACGCAGCCGGAGGTGAACCTCGAGCG
>JBEGJG010000074.1:0-12777 GCA_041184705.1 Candidatus Eiseniibacteriota bacterium | reverse complement strand
GACACCCGCGACCGGGCCCTCGCGCGGGTCGCGATCGGTTTGCGACGCCTCGGGACGACTGCGAGAGTCGTGCGGTCACACCCGAGTCCGTAGCCGCTCCTCGCCTCCGGAGACCCCGATGCGCCGACTCCTCCTCCTCACCCTTCTGGTGCTCATGACCACGAACCCGACGCCCTCGCACGCCGCGCCGCCCGCCGACGACCCCGCCCTCTGGCTCGAGGACGTGTCCGGCGACCGCGCGATGGAATGGGTCAAGGGCCGCAACGCCATCACCACCGCCGAGCTCGCCGACAACCCCGAGTTCCAGGCGCTGCGCGACCGCTTCCTCACCATCCTCGACTCGCGCGACCGCATCCCGGGCGTGAACCGGATCGGGGCGCACTACTACAACTTCTGGCGCGACAAGGAGCACCCGCGCGGGGTGTGGCGACGCACGACGCTCGAGGAGTACCGCAAGCCCTCTCCCGCATGGGAGGTGGTGCTGGACCTCGACGCGCTCGGTGCGGCCGAGAAGGAGAACTGGGTCTGGCAGGGCGCCACGGTGCTCGAGCCCGAGGATCGTCGCTGCCTGCTGTCGTTGTCGCGCGGTGGCGCCGACGCCACGGTGGTGCGCGAGTTCGATCTGGTGGACAAGGCGTTCGTGAAGGACGGCTTCACGCTGCCCGAGTCGAAGAGCGACGCCGGCTGGGTGGATCGCGACCATCTCTACGTGGGCATGGCCTTCGACTCCACCACCATGACCACGTCGGGCTACCCGCGTGTGGTGCGTCTGTGGAAGCGCGGCACGCCGCTCGAGTCGGCCACGGTCGTCACCGAGGGCCCGACGAGCGATGTGGCGGTGTACGCCTATCGTGACCACACCCCGGGCTTCGAGCGCGACTTCGTGCGACGTTCGGTGACGTTCTACACGAACGAGCTGCGCGTGAAGCGCGGTGATGCGTTCGTGCGTGTGGACAAGCCGGACGACGCCGAGGTCTCGGTGTGGCGCGAGTGGATGCTGGTGCAGTTGCGCACCGACTGGAACGTGGGCGGCCGCACGTTCGCGGGCGGCTCGCTCATCGCCATGCGGTTCGAGGACTTCATGGCCGGCAAGCGGGCGTTCGAGCCGTTGTTCACGCCGACGCCGCGCACCTCGCTGGCCGGCTTCACGAACACGCGCGGGCACCTGTTGCTCACCGTGCTCGACAACGTGCGCAGCCGCATCCACGTGGCCACGCCGGGCGCCAAGGGCTGGAAGGTCACGCCGGTGAAGGGCCTGCCCGAGTTCGGCACGCTGGGAGTGCGCGCGGTGGACGACCTGGAGTCCGACGACTACTGGCTCACCATGACCGACTTCCTCACGCCCTCGAGCCTGTTCCTCGCGGGCGTCGGACGTGACACGCGCGAGAAGCTCAAGCAGACACCGTCGTTCTTCGATGCATCGAACCATGTGGTCTCGCAGCACGAAGCCGTGTCGAAGGACGGCACGCGCATCCCCTACTTCGAGGTCGCGCCCAAGGGGCTGCGGCTCGACGGCACCGCGCCCACGCTGCTCATCGGCTACGGCGGGTTCGAGGTCTCGTACCAGCCCAACTACAGCGGCGTGCAGGGCTCGGGCTGGATCGAGCGCGGCGGCGTGATGGTGATCGCCAACATCCGCGGCGGCGGCGAGTTCGGTCCGTCGTGGCACCAGAGCGCGCTCAAGGAGAACCGCCAGCGCTGCTACGAGGACTTCAGCGCCGTGGCGCGCGACCTCATCGCTCGCAAGGTCACGAGCCCGGCCCATCTGGGCTGCATGGGCGGCTCGAACGGCGGGTTGCTGGTGGGCAACATGCTCACCCAGTACCCCGAGCTGTTCGGGGCGATCGTGTGCCAGGTGCCGCTGCTCGACATGCAGCGCTACACCAAGCTGCTCGCCGGAGCGTCGTGGATGGGCGAGTACGGCGACCCCGACGTGCCCGAGCAGTGGAACTACATCCGGCCGTGGTCCCCGTACCACAACCTGCGCGACGGCGTGAAGTACCCGCGCACGCTGTTCACCACCTCGACGCGTGACGATCGTGTGCACCCCGGGCACGCGCGCCGCATGGCCGAGCGACTGCGCACCATGGGGGCCGACTTCCTGTTCTACGAGAACATCGAAGGCGGGCACGGTGGTGCGGCCGACAGCAAGCAGCAGGCGTTCATGTCGGCGCTCGCGTACACGTTCCTGTGGAAGCAGCTCGGCAGCACGCCGAAGTGAGTCCCGCGGGGCAGGGTGCCTTCCAGCACCCTGCCCCGTTCCATAGGCATCGCCCACCCCACGCTCCCTTCGAGGCCGCATGAACGCGCGCGAGTGGCTACTGACGCTGAACCTCGCGGCGACCGCCGCGATGACCGGGCTGATCTGGTTCGTGCAGGTGGTTCACTACCCGCTCATGGAGCGCGTGGGCCGCGAGGTGTTCGCCGCCTACGAACGCGAGCACGTGCAGCTGACCGGCCCCGTGGTGGGCCCGCCCATGCTCGTCGAGCTGGCTTGTGCGCTGGGTCTGGTGTTGCCCGGCGTGCTCGAGGGCCGCGCGCTCGTGGCCGCGTGGGTGGCCCTGGCGCTACTGGGAGTGGTCTGGGTCGCGACGGCCACCGCCTCGGTGCCCATGCACGCGCGACTGGTGAACGGCTTCGACCCGGCGGCGCACGCGTGGCTGGTGAACGGCAACTGGATCCGCACGGTGGCGTGGACCGCAGGCCCCCGGAGCCATGCACTCCGGGGGCCTCGTCGTGTCGCGATGGTGGGAGGGCTAGCGACCCACCGCGACCTCGACGAGCGTGACGCGACGTTCGGTTGCGATGGCGCGCTGGGCCGCCGCCCAAGCTTCGGCTGCTCGCGCACGCATCGTGGACCTGTCCTCCGTCGCGAACGCTTCGTTCGCCATCCGCAGCGGCCGGAACATGGCGGGCGACGAACGAACACCTGAGAAGGGTCTCGTGACCCTTCGCCTGTTGGAGGGTGCTCGCCGGGGGTGGGCCCGTGAGTCGGGGGTACTTCCGTCACCCGGTAGGGACGCACTTCCTGCTGGTCCGAACCCGCGATTCTGAGTGAACATTCGGTGCCCCCGAAGAAGTCGGACCGGAGGCCACCCGCGCCCGCGCTCCTCCGCCTTCACTGCACATGCGCGCGGGTCAAGGGGGCTTCGTGTCGCGTTCGATCCGCGGAAGACGGGTGGCGGCCGCTTGCGCCGTGCTGATGTTCGTGTCGCGTTCGATCCGCGGAAGACGGGTGGCGGCCGCTTGCGCCGTGCTGATGCTGTTCGGTTCGGATGTGAATGCTCAAGGCGCCGGCCGTTCGATGGACATCGACCTGTCCGTCCGATCCGCGGCGATGGGCGGGGCGTCGAGCGCGGTGTGGTGGGGTGAGGAGCAGAACCACTGGGCCAACCCGGCTCTGCTCTCCGCAACGCTCGGGATCCGTCACGAGCACGGCCGCACACAGTTGGTGCCCGGACTGGCCAACGACGTATTCCTCAAGTCCGATGTGGTGAAGGTGGGAGCCTCCGGCATGGGACTCGTGTTCTCGGGCAGGCCGGGAGGATTCGGCGGCGCTGAACTCGACTACGGCACATCCGTGGGCACGGATCCTTTCGGCAACTCGACCGGTGTCTTCCGGTCGTTCGAGACCGTGGACTCATGGGGTTTCGGGTTCAGTCCGATTCGTGTCGCGATGACCACGCCGACGCTGTCGCGCGTCTTCGATGTCGCCTGGGGCATGAATTTCAAGCACGCCGTCATCCAGCTCGCACCCGGCACCGCCACCGCGGAAGGCGACTTCCGAGACGTCGGGGTCTTCGCCCGCTTCACCCCCACGGGGTTGGTGCGCCGCTCAGCCGAACAGGGCTCATTCCCCCTGCATGCGGACCTTTGCTACGGGGTCTCCCTCCTCAACTACAACGACGAGAGGTTCCACTTCCCGCTGGAGGACGAACCCACTCCGGCGTCACTTCACCAGCGTCATGGTGGCGCTCTTCGCCTGGCGTTCGACCCGTTCACCGAGACCGCGGACGACCAGCCACCGACATGGGCAGGTACGATTCGCGAGGCCGTCGGACCGCTCGTCGAGTTCGGGTTCAGCGTGGAGAACGTGAGCATCGGCGCCGGCGACCGAAGGGACTACGAGACCCGTGGCTGGGGAATGGAGATCACCGTCGCACGAGTGTTCTCGCTGCGCCGCGGGCACTATACGGATCGCACGGGCGGGATCGATGGCGAGACCACAGGCTGGAGCGCAGGCATTCCGCTCGGGCGCTTCGGAGGAGTCCTTTACCAGAAAGCCACGTTCCCACAGGCGTCCGACTCGGGGTTGGCCGACTTGGAACGTGACGCCTGGGTCGCGTGGATCGAACCGATGGCGCTCCTGCGCGTGGCACACGGTCGACGCTGAAGCGATCGCGGTCCTGTGGCTGCGTCCGGGTTAGGCCCCCGGAGCCATGCACTCCGGGGGCCTCGTCGTGTCGCGATGGTGGGAGGGCTAGCGACCCACCGCGACCTCGACGAGCGTGACGCGACGTTCGGCTGCGATGGCGCGCTGGGCCGCCGCCCATGCTTCGGCAGCTCGCGCACGCATCGTGGACCTGTCCTCCGTCGCAGCCGCTTCGTTCGCCATCCGCAGTGCGAGATCCGCCGCGGCCATCGCCTCGCTCACCGCTCCGAGCCCGAGACTCGTCCGGAGTGCGCGCTGGCGGGCGATGCCAGCCACGTTCGCGGCGAGCATGGCGGCCCGGCGGGCACCCGGGACGGTCAGGAGGTCGGCTTCGGCCGAGGTCTTGGTGACGGTGCGGATCATCGGCTGCATGGCGGTTGCACCTCTGGAAGTGGTGCGGGCCGCGACGCGGGCTCTCTCCTTCCCGTGCCGCGGCCTCGCTGGTAAGCGGGTCTCTCCTCCCGCTCACTTCCACAGGTGGTGCCATGGGGTGCGCTGATACATGCGGTCATCAAGAACCACGATGTATCCGCGGCATCGAACATCGTGCAGCCGGGAAGAACGGAACCGCCCGGTGGCATCCTGCCTCCGGGCGGTCCATGCGCGCGATCGGGGGATCTGAGTCCAGCCCCCCGCCACGCGGCTTCGCGTGCGCGAAGTCTATCGCATCAGGCCTTGCCGGCGCTCGCGGAATCGGCGAGCACGGTGGCGACGTTCTCCGAGACCTCGAAGAACCCGCCTGCCACCTCCCAGCGCTCCTCGGCACCGTTCGCACCGCGTAGGGTGAGCGTGCCGCTCGCGAGCGCGGTGACCATCGCCGCGTGGTTCACGAGCACGCCGAAGTAACCCTCGGTGCCGGGGGCGTGCACGTACTGCACGTCCCCTTCGTACACCGTCTTCTCGGGCGTCAGGATGGAGAGCTTGAACAGGTTGGCCATTCCAGGATCCTCGTGGGACGTGCGTCACGCGCGTGCGCGCGACGCACTCCGGTCCGCAGCCGCGGTCGTTAGACGACGGCCTTCATCTTCTCGGCGGCGTCGATCACCTCTTCGATGCCACCGCGCATGTAGAACGCCTGCTCCGGCAGTTCGTCGAACTCGCCCGACACGATGCGGCGGAAGCTCTTCACGGTGTCCTCGAGCTTGACGTACTTGCCCGGGGTGCCCGTGAACGCCTCGGCGACGAAGAACGGCTGCGACAGGAAGCGCTGGATGCGGCGCGCCCGCGCGACCGTGATCTTGTCGTCCTCGGAGAGCTCGTCCATACCGAGGATGGCGATGATGTCCTGGAGATCCTTGTAGCGCTGCAGGATCCGCTGGACGTCGCGCGCGACCTTGTAGTGCTCCTCGCCCACGATCGCCGGGTCGAGGATGCGGCTCGTCGACGAGAGCGGGTCCACGGCCGGGTAGATGCCGAGCTCGGCGATCGAACGCTCGAGCACCGTGGTGGCGTCGAGGTGCGAGAACGCCGTGGCTGGCGCGGGGTCCGTGAGGTCGTCGGCGGGCACGTAGATGGCCTGCACCGACGTGATCGAACCCTTCTTGGTCGTGGTGATGCGCTCCTGCAGCGCGCCCATCTCGGTGGACAGCGTGGGCTGGTAACCCACGGCGCTCGGCATACGGCCGAGGAGCGCCGACACCTCGGAGCCCGCCTGCGTGAAGCGGAAGATGTTGTCCACGAAGAAGAGCACGTCCTTGCCTTCCTCGTCGCGGAAGTACTCGGCCATCGTGACGCCCGTCAGACCGACGCGCAGACGCGCACCCGGCGGCTCGTTCATCTGGCCGAACACCATGACCGTCTTCTCGATGACGCCCGACTCGGTCATCTCGCGATAGAGGTCGTTGCCCTCACGCGTACGCTCACCCACACCGGCGAACACCGAGAAGCCGCCGTGCTGCGTGGCGATGTTGCGGATGAGCTCCTGGATGAGCACGGTCTTGCCGACGCCGGCGCCGCCGAACAGACCGACCTTGCCACCACGCTGGTAGGGCGCGAGCAGGTCGATGACCTTGATGCCGGTCTCGAACAGCTGCTTCTCGGTCTCCTGCTCCGCGAACGGCGGGGCCGAGCGGTGGATCGGGTACTTCTTCTTGGCGTTCACCGCACCCTTGCCGTCGATCGGGTCGCCGGTCAGGTTGAAGATGCGGCCGAGGCCGGCCTCACCCACGGGCACCTGGATCGGCTCGCCCGTATCGGTGGCCTTCATGCCGCGCACGAGACCGTCGGTCGAGTCCATGGCGACGCAACGCACGACGTTGTCACCGACGTGCAGCGCCACCTCGACGGTCAGGCGGATGCCCTTCGCCGCGTCCTCGATGATGATGGCGTTGTAGATCTTCGGCAGCTTGTCGGGATCGAACGCCACGTCCACCGTGGGGCCGATGACCTGGACGACCTTGCCTTCGTTCATTGCCATTGCGACGGCTCCTCTTTCGTTCCAGCCGGTGTCACGCCGCGCGTTGCGCGCGACGCCGCCGGCGCCCTTGGACTACTTCAGCGCCTCTGCGCCAGCCACCAGTTCCGAGATCTCACGCGTGATCATCGCCTGACGCAGGCGGTTGCGCGTGAGCGTCAGCGAATCCACCAGCTCGCCCGCGTTCTTGCGAGCCGAACCCATCGCCACCATGCGGGCCGAGTGCTCGCTCGCGAGCGAGTCGGCCATGGCGGCGTACAGCTTGGCCGTGGCGTAGCGCGGCAGGAGCTCGGCGAAGATGCTCTCGGCGTTCGGCTCGAAGATCGCCGAACCGCCGCCCGCCGCAGCCTCATGGGCCGCCCCGGCGCCGATCGGGAGGAACGTCTCCTCCATGACCTTGCGCACCATGGCGTTCACGAAATGCGTGTACAGGATCTCGACCCGATCCACCTCGCCCGAGAGGAAGCGGTCGGTGAGGTCCTGCGTGAGCTGTCGCGCCAACTCCAGGCTGGCCTCGCCCGGCAGGTCCGCGTACGACGCGAGCACCGGGTAGTTGCGACGCTTCAGGTAGTCACGGCCCTTGCGGCCGACGACCACGCACTGGATGGAGCCCGGCGGCGCAGCCTTGAGGCGCTGCTCCGCCACACGCAGGATCGCGGTGTTGTACGGACCGGCGAAACCGCGGTCGGCCGTGATCACCACGAGGGCCGTGACCTTGGCCTCGCGCACCTTGAACAGCGGGTGCTCGAGCTCCGAGGCCGAGGCCGACAGGTTCGTGAGCATGGCCGAGATCCGGGCCGAGTAGGGACTCGCGGCCTGCGCGCGGGCCTGCGCCCGGCGCAGCTTCGCCGCGGCCACCATCTCCATGGCCTTGAAGATCTGCTGCATGCTCTTGGTGGCGCGGATGCGCCGCCGGATGTCTTTCAGGGACGCCATGTCCTCACGCCTTGAACTGGGCCTTGAACGCCTTCGCCGCCTGGTGCAGGCGGGCCTCGTCGTCCTTCGAGATGACCTTGTTCGTGCGGATGTTGTGCGGGATCTCGCCGTACTGCTGGTCCACGAACGCCAGCCACTCGGTCTCGAACTTGCGCACCGCGGCGACGGCGACGTCGTCGAGGTAACCGTTCGCACCGGCCCAGATCGAGACGACCTGCGCCTCGACGGCCATGGGCACGAACTGGCCCTGCTTGAGGAGTTCGACCATGCGCTCGCCGCGCGTGAGCTGCGCCTGCGTGGCCTTGTCGAGGTCCGAGCCGAACTGCGCGAACGCCGCGAGGGCGCGGTACTGCGCGAGGTCGAGGCGGAGACGACCGGCGACCTGGCGCATGGCCTTGATCTGGGCGTTACCACCGACTCGCGACACCGAGATGCCGACGTTGATGGCGGGACGCACGCCCGAGTAGAAGAGGTCGCCTTCGAGGAAGATCTGACCGTCGGTGATCGAGATCACGTTGGTCGGGATGTACGCGGACACGTCGCCGGCCTGCGTCTCGATGAACGGCAGCGCGGTGAGCGAGCCGCTCCCCTTCTCGGCCGACAGCTTGCAGGCACGCTCGAGCAGACGCGAGTGCAGATAGAACACGTCGCCGGGGAACGCCTCGCGACCCGGCGGGCGGCGCAGCAGCAGCGCCAGCTGGCGGTACGCGTTGGCGTGCTTCGAGAGGTCGTCGTACACGCACAGCACGTGGCCGCCGTTGTACGTGAACTCCTCGCCCATGGCCACGCCGGCGTACGGCGCGATGTACTGCAGCGGAGCGGACTCCGAGGCCGACGCCGTCACGACGATGGTGTACTCCATGGCGCCGTACTTCTCGAGGATGCCCACCACGTTCGCGACCGTGGACTCCTTCTGACCGATGGCCACGTAGACGCAGATCACGCCCGTGCCCTTCTGGTTCAGGATGGTGTCCAGCGCGATGGTGGTCTTACCCGTCTGACGATCGCCGATGATGAGCTCGCGCTGGCCGCGGCCGATCGGGATCATGGCGTCGATGGCCTTGATGCCGGTCTGGAGCGGCTCGGTCACGGGCTGGCGCTCGATGACGCCCGGCGCCTTGAACTCGATGGGACGGAACTTGTCCGCGCCGATCGGGCCCTTGCCGTCGACCGGCTGGCCGATGGCGTTCACGACGCGGCCGATCATGGCCTTGCCGACGGGCACCGAGGCGATGCGGCCCGTGCACTTCACCGGGTCGCCTTCCTTGATGTTCTTATCGGAGCCGAACAGCACGGCGCCGACGTTGTCCTCTTCGAGGTTCAGCACCATGCCCATGACGCCGCCCGGGAACTCGAGCAGCTCGCCGGCCATGGCATCCTCGAGGCCCCAGACGCGCGCGATGCCGTCGCCCACGGACAGCACGCTGCCGACGCTCTTGGTCTCGAGCTTGGCCTCGTATCGTTCGAGTTCCTGCGCCAGGATGGCGCTCACTTCTTCGGGTCGGAAGGACATGGGTGGAAGCCCCGTTCGTGTGATGTTGGGTGAGTCGTCGCGTGCGAGGACCGGCGCGTGCCGGTGAGGGTCACACGCTCACTTCGTAGAGCTGCTTGGAGAGCGAGGAGAGCAGGCTCTTGATGCTGCGATCGATGACGCGGTCGCCGATGCGCACGTAGGCCCCGCCGACCAGCGACGGATCCACCTGCGCGTCGAGCACGACCTTCTTGCCGGTGACGCGCTCGAGCTGCTGCTGCAAGCGCGCGGTCTCGTCGGCCGTGAGCGGCACCGCGCTGAACGCGGTGACCCGCTCGAGCCCCTTGACGCGCTCCACGATGACGCGGAACTCGTTCGCGATCGAGGCCACCAGCGCGAGACGCTTCTTGCGCAGCAGGAGGTCGGCGAACACCCGAACCGCGGGCATCACCTTGCCCTGCAACGCCTGCTCGAGCACCCGGCGACGATCCGCCGGGCTCACCTGCGGGTCGAGCAGGAAGCGCCCGGCACGGGTCCCCGGAGCCACCAGCGTGACCAGTCCCTGCAGCTCCTCGAGCGCACGCTCGAGTTGCGGAAGGACGGGCGTGCCGCCACCCGCCGCCTGCTTCGCGAGAAGCAGGTGCAGCGCGCGCGCGTAACGGCCGGCGACCGAGAGGTCCTTCGTCATTTGAGCGCCCCGACCTCGTCGATGAACTGGCCGGCCAGCTTGCGCTGGGCGGGATCATCGAGCTTGGCCTTGAGGATCTTCTCGGCGGTCACGATCGAGAGATCGATGACCTTCTCCTTGAGGATCTCCTTGGCCTTCTCGCTCTGACGCGCGATCTCATCCTCGGCGCGAGCGAGACGGTCCTGGGCTTCCTTCTGCGCCTGCGTGCGGATCTCGGAGGCGACCTTCTGGCCCTCGGCCACGGCCTCCTTGAGCTTCTCGCGCGCCTGCACCTCGATGCCACGCAGATCCTGCTCGTACTTCGCCTTGAGCGCGTCCGCCTCCTTCTGACGGCGTTCGGCTTCGGCGAACTCACCCGCGATGCGCTGACGGCGAGCCTCGAGCTGCGCGACGACCGGGCCCCACGCGAAGCGGCGGAGGATCCCGATGAAGATCAGGAACCCCAGCACCTGCGTGCCCAGCAGTTTGATGTCGACCAATCCGTTCATGCGTACTCCCACGGACACGCGACGGCCACGTGGAACGTGGCACCGCGCGCCGGCCTGGAGGACTCGATCAGGCGAGCTTGCCCATGAGGAGGAACACGGTCACGAAGGCGTAGATCGTGAGGGCCTCGGCGAAGGCGCCGATGATGATCATGGCCGTCTGGAGCTTCGCGATCTCGGCGGGCTGACGACCCATGGCGTTCAGCGCACCCTGACCGATGAGACCGAGACCGATACCCGAGCCGATGGCAGCGATGGCCACGCCGAGCGGGAGCGACATTGCGAGCGCATAACGGAAATCCATGGAACTCCTCCTTGTGTCAGTGGGCGGGGTGGTGCGCTTCCTCACCATGGCCGTGATCGTGGTCGTGACCATGATCGTGCGGCAGCATGAGGAGGAAGTAGATCGTGCTCAACATCGAGAACACCAGTGCCTGGACGAAGCCCGTGAGCATGACCAGGAACAGGAAGACGAAGTGCAGCGGGAGGCCGAAGGGCAGAGCCCCGAGGCCCATGGCCGCGACGGCCGTGATGCCGAGCGTCGCGAACCCGACGAGGAGCATGTCCTCGCCGAAGATGTTGCCGAACAGACGGCACGACAACGACACCGGCTTGGCCAACTCGCCGATGACGTGGATGGGCAGCAGCAGCGGCACGAGCGCCCACTCGACGGCCGTGCGCGGGCTGCCGGCGAGGTGGTCGAGGTAGCCGAGCGGACCCGCCTCCTTGATCGCCGAGTACTGCACGTACACGAACACGGTGAGGGCGAGCGCCAGCGTGACGTTGAGGTTCGCGGTCGGCGACTCCATGAGCGGGAACACGCCGAAGTAGTTCATCCCGAGGATGTAGATGAACAGCGAGCCGAGGAACGGCACGTAGCGCGGGCCGTACTTGGGGCCGAGGATGGCGACGATCTGGTCGTAGATGGTGGAGACCAGCGCCTCGACCAGGTTCTGCAGCGGCCCCGGCACCATCTTGGGGTTGCGCGTCGCGAGGAAGGCGAAGATCGACAGGATGGTCGCCACGAGGAGCGAGAAGAGGATCGCCTCGTACTTGTGGATGAAGTCGCCCCACGGCGTGCCGTGGCCGGCCTTCACGAGGATCGAGAGGAAGGTGTCGAACTTCTTCGGGCCCGGCGCGGCCTCACCGTGGCCGTCGCCGTGACCACCGGCGGCGTGCGCGTCACCGTGAGCCGCGTCGGTCGAGCCGTGCGAGGCATCGGTGGTGGCGTGCGCGTCGGCGGAACCGTGCGCGTCGTGCGTCTCGGTGGCGTGCGCACCGCTGGGCTGCGAGGCGCCCGCTTCGGCGCGGTTCACCTGACCCGAGAGGAACCACAGGCCGGCGACCACCACGGCGAGCAACAGCGCGGGCTGCCAACGGCTCGACACGAAACGCTTCCACGCGAGCGACTCGAGCAGCATGCGCGAGACCGTCTTGAGCAGGATGATCGCGAACGGCAGCGTGAAGCCGGCGGCCAGCCAAGCGGCCGGCAGGTTGAAGAGCAGGACGGCGCCCACGCCGAGCATGGCGACATGCGCGAGACCGGGCAGCCAGGTGCGCGCCATGCGCTGACGCTCGGAGGTCGCGGGCGACGTGAGTCCCACGACGACCTTCTCGAGCAGCCAAAGCTGCATCAACGACCACATCGCGCCCGCGCCGAAGCCGAGGCCGGCGGCGTAGCTGGCGTACACGGCGGCGTACAGCGCGACGAACAGAGCGGCACCGAACGCGGTGCGACGGACGCGTGCGAGGAATTCGAGACCCATATGGACGATTCGCGCGCGACCCCGGGGGGTCAGCGGCGCTTGTCGCGCTCCTCCAATTGCTGGACTCGACGAAGGATCAGAAAGGTTTCGCGACCCGCTGCGACGAAGCCCAGCACGACACCGAGCACGGTGAGGCGTGGTTCCGTCGCGAAGTGACGATCCAACCACTTGCCGAGGAAGAACCCGACGAGCGGAGAGACGAAGAGCAGCGTGGGGATCGTCATCAGCATGGCGGCGCTCCGCTTGCCCGAATCGTCCGGGTGCTGCTGGTGCGGAGGCTCCATGCCACGGACCTCGTTCCGATCTGCTGCGTGAAAGTTTTCACAAAGCCCCGCCCAACCGCTGCAGTCGCAACGAGTGACGAGGCGGCGGGGAACCTAGTGCACGATTTGGGGCGGGTCAAGCGGACCAGCCCCCAAGGGAGACGGGACGACCGCAGGAGGTTCGACCTAACGTTCATTTCCGCAACATGTTGCGAGTTTACTCACGGTCCCCTCGGGCGCCGGATCGTCCCGTCTCCCTTGGGGGCTGGTCCGCTTGACCCGCCCCAAATCGTGCACTAGGTTCCCCGCCGCCTCGTCACTCG
>JBEGJG010000073.1:0-8367 GCA_041184705.1 Candidatus Eiseniibacteriota bacterium | reverse complement strand
GTCGTATCGAGCCCTTCCCCCGTGCCCCCAGGCACGCCTTCCGCGCCCGGTCCCGAGGCCCGACTGCTCGCCGACGTGCTGCGCACGCGCCATCCCGACCGCCTCACGCCCGAGCAGTGGGCCAGCGTCACCTCGGACCTCGACGGCGACCTCGCGCTCGGCCGCCGCCTTCGGTCGGTGAAGCTCGCGAACGCCGACGAACCCGACTTCGTCTTCCGCCCCTGAGGTCCGCATGGACGAGAGCACGCTGATCCACCAGCCCATCCGAACGCTCGCCGAGCGTCTGCGCGCGCGCACGTTGTCGCCCGTGCGACTCACCGAACTCGCCCTCGATCGCCTCGAGCGGCATGGTCCTCGCCTGAACGCCGTCGTCACGCTGATGCGCGACTCGGCGTTGCGCGAGGCGCGTGCGGCCGAGGCCGAGATCGCCCGGGGGCGGTACCGCGGACCGCTGCACGGCATCCCTTACGGTGCCAAGGACCTCGTCGCCACGAAGGGCGTGCCCACCACGTGGGGCGCCGAGCCCTACCGTGAGCAGGTGTTCGATCACGACGCCACGGTGGTCACGCGTCTGCGCGAGGCGGGTGCGGTGTTGTGCGCCAAGCTGGCCATGGTCGAGCTGGCGGGCGGTATGGGTTACGACCATCCCGACGCCGCGTTCACGGGACCCGGGCTCACGCCGTGGAACACGGGTTTCTGGAGTGGCGGGTCGTCGAGCGGTCCCGGCTCCGCGGTCGCGGCCGGCCTGGTGCCGTTCGCGATCGGCAGCGAGACCTCGGGCTCCATCCTCACGCCGTCCGCGTTCTCGGGTGTGACCGGTCTGCGTCCCACCTACGGGCTCGTCTCGCGCCACGGCGCGATGGCGTTGTCGTGGACGCTCGACAAGCTCGGTCCCATGGCGCGCACCGCCGACGACTGCGCGCTCGTGCTCGCGGCCATCGCGGGCCCCGACGACGCCGACCCGTCGTCGGCGGGACGGCGTTTCGAGTGGAAGCCGGTGGTCCCGCGCCGCGTGCGCGTCATGGTGCCGCGCGGCTCGGTGGAGAAGGTGCAGCCGGCCGTGCGCGAGAACTTCGATGCCGCTCTCGTCGCGCTGGGCGACGCCGTGACCGTGACGCGTGACGTGCCGTTCCCCGACCTGCCGTGGGGACCCGCGGTGGGGGCCATCGTCTCGGCCGAGGGTGCGAGCGCGTTCCTCGACCTCATCGAGTCGGGCGGGGTGTCGCGTCTGCGTTGTCCGGCCGATCGCACCGGCGCCTACTCGGGCCTGCTGCTCCCGGCGGTGGACTACCTGCAGGCCATGCGCCTGCGCCGCCCCATGCGCGAGGCGATGGCGCGCGTGTTCGAGTCGTACGACGTCATCGCCACCCCGACGCGCGCCACGGTCGCGTACCCGATCGCGCCGTTCGCGAGCGCGTACCCCGGCATCTCCGGTGGGCCCGGCGTGATCCCCGCGGGCAATCTGGTGGGTGCGCCCGCGATCGCGTTGCCGACCGGATTCGGTGAGAACGGTCTGCCCACCAGCCTGTCGTTCATGGGGGCCCCGTTCTCGGAGGGGCTGCTCGCCTCGCTCGGCACCGCCTATCAGGGGCGTACCGACTGGCACACGCGCCGTCCGGAGGGTTTCGCATGAGATGGCGTGGCTTCGTGCTCGCATGCGTCGCGGCGCTTCTCGCGCCGGGCGTGGTGAGCGCGGCGGAGGTTCGCGGGCGCGTGCTCGCGGCGGTCGGGCGCGAACCGCTCATGGGCGCCAACGTCACCCTGCAGGGCGCCGGGCTCGGTGCGCTCACCGACGAGCAGGGGCGGTTCGTGCTGCGCGACGTGCCGCCGGGCGTGTACAACGTGCAGGCGGCCATGCTGGGTCGGCGCCGCATGGTGCTGTACGAGATCGAGGTGAGTCCGGCCCGCCCGACCGAACTCGAGTTCCTGCTCGAGGAGGAGGTCGTGGCGACGGATTCCGTCACCGTCACCGCCTCGCCGTTCGTGCGCCGTGCGGCGAGTCCGGTGTCGGTGCGCACCATCGGTGCCGCCGAGGTGGCCCGCTTCCCCGGAGCCGACCGCGACCTCTCGAAGGTGCTGCAGGGAACGCCCGGTGTGGCGTCCACACCGAACTTCCGCAACGACCTCATCGTGCGCGGCGGGGCGCCGAACGAGAACCGCTTCGTGCTCGACGGCATCGAGGTCCCGACCATCAATCACTTCGCCACGCAGGGTTCGTCGGGTGGACCCGTGGGGATGATCGACGTGCGCTTCATCCGCGAGGTGGACGTCTACACGAGCGCGTTCCCGGTCGCACGCGGCGGGGCGCTCAGCTCGGTCATGGACTTCCGCATGCTCGAGGGCAACAGCGAGCGCGCCGCGGGCTCGGTGACGGTGGGCGCGTCGGACCTCGGCGTCACCGCCGAGGGGCCCATGGGTTCGCGCAGCACCTATCTGCTCTCGGCACGTCGCTCGTACCTGCAGTTCCTGTTCCGGGCGCTCGGGTTGCCGTTCCTGCCCACCTACAACGACGCGCAGTTCAAGGTGCGCACGCGCTTCGACGATCGCAACGAGTTGGTCGTGCTGGGGCTCGGTGCGGTGGACGACTTCACGCTCAACGAGGACGCCGACGACACCGACTTCAAGCGCTACCTGCTCGAGCAGCTCCCGCCGAACTCGCAGTGGAACTACACCGTGGGCGCGTCGTGGAAGCGCTGGTCGGACCTCGGCGTCACCACGACCAGCGTGTCGCGCAGTCAGCTCGACAACCGCGCCGAGAAGTACGCCGGCAACGACGATTCCGACCCCGCGAACCGCCTGCTCGACTACCGCTCACGCGAGACCGAGCAGCGCCTGCGCGTCGAGCGCAGCGAGCGTCGCGGGGGGCTGAGTCTGGACTACGGCGCCGCGCTGGAGTCGGCCACCTACACGACCTCCACGTTCCAGCGCACCGCGGTGCCCTCGGGGCCGATCACCGTGGACTACGACTCGCGCCTGTCGCTCACGCGCGGAGCGGTGTGGTCCCAGGCCAGTCGCATGTTCGCCGACGAACGTCTCACGCTGGCACTCGGGGCGCGTTTCGACCTCGCCGATTACTCCGAACGCACGCGCGGGGGGAGCGGGCTCTCGCCGCGACTGGCGGCCTCATGGGCCCTGTCGCCGCGTTGGCGGCTGAACGCGAGCGTCGGTCGCTACGCCGCGTTGCCCGCTTACACCGTGCTCGGCTGGCGCGATTCGCTCGGGGCGCTGGGCAATCGCGAACGCGGCACCGGCTATGTGCGATCCGACCACGCGGTGGCGGGCGTGGAGCTGGCCACGAGCACGAACTCGCGCATCACCGCGGAAGCGTTCGTGAAGCGCTATCTCGACTACCCGTTCCTGCTGCGCGAGGGGATCAGTCTCGCCAACCTCGGGGCGGATTTCGGTGTCATCGGCAACGCGCCGTCGTCGCCCACCAGCCGCGGTCGGGCCTGGGGTCTGGAACTGCTGGCGCAGCAGCGGTTGTACAACGGTTGGTACGGCATCGCCGCGTGGACGTTCGTGCGCAGCGAGTTCACCACGCGGGACGGTTCGTACGCGCCGTCGGCTTGGGACAACCGCATGGTGGGGTCACTCACCGGCGGTCGTCGTTTCGGACGCGGCTGGGAGATCGGGGCGCGCTGGCGGTACCTGGGCGGTGCGCCCTACACGCCCGACGACGTCGCGCTCTCGGCACGCGCCGACGTCTGGGACGTCACCGGACGTGCCGTACCCGACTGGTCCCGCCTCAACACGGAACGCAACGGTGTGCTGCACCAACTCGACCTGCGTGTGGACAAGCGCTGGTTCCGTCGCGGCTCGAGCATCAACCTGTACCTCGACGTGCAGAACCTGTACGCGTTCCAGCCGCGTTTGGCGCCCATCCTGCTCGTCGAGCGGGACGCCTCGGGTGCTCCGGTCCCCGACCCCGCGAACCCGGGTTCGTACCTCACCTACACGACACGCGAGGACACGGGCACGGTGTTGCCGACGATCGGCGTCACGATCGAGTTCTAGGCCGTCTTCGGCGGATACGACGAACCCCCGGTGGGCGACCTGCCCACCGGGGGTTCATGTTCGTCGAAGAGGCGGTCAGCGCGGCATCGTCCAGCTGAGCTTCGTGTACAGGTAGCGACCGTTATAGCCGAACGGCGAGGCCGCGGCCCACGGGAAGATGCCGAAGTTGTTGTTGTAGTCGAGCTGCGCCTTGCCCGGGTAGGTGTCGAACAGGTTGCGCGCCCCGAGCGACAGCTCCACGCCCGCGAGACGGTAGCCCGCCTCGGCGTCCACGAGCGTGCGAGCCGGGTAGCGCTCGACGTAGCCCACCGTGGCGGCGGGCTGTGCCGACTCGAACGTGCCGAAGTACTGCACGCGCACGAGGCCGCGCGCCGGTCCCTGCTGGTACTCGGTGGTGAGCGTGGCGCGCCAGTCGGGGCGCTCGCGCGTGATGGCGACCTGCATGACCTCGTCGAGGATGCCGGTCTCGTCGGTCGAGGTCGCGAGCACCGAGGGCAGGCCGTCCTGCTGGGTGATCGTGTTCTCGCCCCAGTTCACGGCCGCGTTGAACGACAGCGAGCGGTC
Source organism: Candidatus Eiseniibacteriota bacterium (assembly GCA_041184705.1). Taxonomy (GTDB): domain Bacteria; phylum Eisenbacteria; class RBG-16-71-46; order RBG-16-71-46; family RBG-16-71-46; genus JAIOPA01. The sequence goes on along the minus strand of JBEGJG010000073.1, from coordinate 3,789 downwards.
CCCGCTCAGGGGCACGCGCAGATCGGCCGTCACGTCCACGCCCACGGTGCGCGTGTCGATGCCGTTGTTGAAGTACTGCACGCCCGACACGCCCGAGATGCCCGCGTTCGACAGGATGCGGGCCGTGGTCGAGTCGTCGAACGTCGCGCCGAGCACGATACGGTCCTTGACCTCGATGCGGTACACGTCAGCGGTCAGCGTGAGGTTCTCGAGGGGCGTCACCGCGAGACCGGCCGAGAGGTTCACCGAGGTCTCGGGGTCGAGGTCCTGCGCACCGAGGGCACGGGCGGCGGTGCTGGCCACGGGGAACACGCCTACCTCCTCGGGCACGCCCCCGATGACGTTGGTGACCACCTTCGAGAAGTGGATCTGCGACAGCCCCGGCGCACGGAAGCCGGTGCTGGCCGCCGCGCGCAGCGTGACGCGGCGCGTCGGCTGCAGGCGCAACGCCAGCTTGCCCGTCAGGAGCGAGCCGAAGTCGTCGTAGTGCTCGAAGCGCGCCGCGGTGTTGGCGAGCAGGGTGGGGGTGAGGTCGGTCTCGAGGTCGGCGTACACGCCGATGTTGTTGCGGCGCGCGTCCACCTCGTCCTGCGGCGAGAAGCCGGGGAACACCTGCGAACCGCCGACGGCGTCACCGCCGGTCTGATCGGGCGCGCCCCCGTCGATCCACGACGCGCGCTCGCCCTGCTGGATGCGCCAGCGCTCGGTGCGCCACGCCGCGCCGAGCGCGACGTTCACGGGCTCGGGCAGGCCCAGGGTCATCGTGCGCGAGGCGTCGAGCGACAACTGCAGCTCGTCGCGCTTGAGCCGACCGGCGTCGAACGACGTCTGGTTGGGCATGGGGCCGTCGTCGGCGTTACCGGGGATGCCGTCGGGGCCGGGCCACGCCTGCGTGAGCGAGCCGCCGAGCGAGGCGTTGAGCGTGTTGCGCAGGCGGTAGTGGAAACCGTTGTGGCCGTAGGTCGCCCCGGCGTTCATCGCCCAGTCGTTCACCTCGGCCTTCCAGCCACCGGCGAGCGACACGTCGGTCACGAGCGGATTGAACTCGGGCAGGAACCCGACCGGGTAGATGGAGTCCCAGTTGCGCGCGCTGCCGGCATAGCGGCGATAGCCGTTGCCCGTGCCCTCGCGACGGCTCCAGCCGCCCTGCGCCCACAGCGCGCTGCGATCGGACAGCGGCATGTTCCACACCGCCATGGTGAGCAGGTCGCGCTCGAGGCCGTCGCCCCAGTGATGGTTGGGCTGCGGCGCGTCGTTGCGCTTCTGGATGACCTTGCCATCGGGACCGATGACGTCGGTGATGCCGGTGCTGCCGGTCTCGAACGAGTCGGCCCAGGCGCGGTTGGTGGGCTGACGGTCGAGGTACTCACCCGAGAGCACGAGCGAGCTACGACCGATCCCGAGTCCCCAACCCGCGGCCACGTTCACCGTGCGTCCGTCGCGCGGGTACTCCCCGGTGAAGTACTCGCCGCCGGTCACCGTCGCCCACGGCGCGAAGCGTCCGCGACGCAGCACCACGTTGACCACGCCGGCGATGGCGTCGGAGCCGTACTGCGCCGAGGCGCCGTCGCGCAGCACCTCGACGCGATCGATGGCCGCGCTGGGCAGCGCGTTCAGGTCCACACCGCTCGAACCGGCCGGCATGCCGTAGGCGAACGTGTTGACGACCGCGGTCGGATGCCGCCGCAGACCGTTCACCAGCACCAGCGTGTGATCGGGCGAGAGGCCACGCAGTGTGAACGGACGTACGACGTCGTTGGCATCGGTCACCGTCTGGCGCGGGAAGTTCACCGCGGGCGACAGCGACTGGAGCATCTGGCTCGTCTCCGTGCTGCCCTGACGCGCCAGCACCTCGCGGTTGTAGACGTCCACCGGCACCGCCAACTCGTCGGCGGCGGTGTGCCGCGCGCGCGAGCCGACCACGACCTCGATCTCGCTCACCGGGATGGCGGAACGCTCGAGGCGCAGGTCGGCCGTGACGGCGGAGCCGGCCGCGACCGTCACGGTGCGGGTGGCCGAACGATGACCCAGCATGAGCGCACGCACGGTCTGCGTGCCCACCGGCACGCCCTCGAGCGAGAATCGCCCGCGATCGTCGGTGCTCTGGTGCAGCGTGGTGCCCTCGATGCGGACCTCGGCGCCCGACAGTGCGGCGCCGGTGTCGTCGGTCACGGTGCCCGTGACCGTGCCGGTCTGGGCCAGGGCCGGGGTGGCGACGAGCGCGAGGGTGAGCGACAGGGCGTGGGCGAGTCGGCGCAGGACGTCCATGTTCGAGGGCTCTCCGGGGGGTGCGGCCATGCGGCCGCGCGCGAAGGGGGGACAAGCGATACCGCGTGAGACTCACCGCGCGATAAGGGGAGCGTCAAGCCCGGAATGGGACTCCCGACGGAACGCCCCCGGCGAGCACGGGCTCGACGGGGGCGTGAACGGGATCGACGGTTCGACTAAGCGGCTTCGCGGTGATCCTCGTCGAACGCATCGTGCGAGGGAGGTTCGACCGGACCCGGCGTCGCCGTCCCATCGCTACGCTTGAGCCCGAAGCGCGCGAGCGCCGACCTCATGCCCGACCAGCGGTCGTGACGAGCGAGCAACGCACGCGTCACGTCGCCTTCGTGCGTGGTCGCGCGCTGCGACTCGTCCATGCGGCGCGCGGCCTCGAGCATGAGGCCCTCGGTGCTGTCGTGGATGCGGCGGCCGTTCCCGCTCGGCTTGCCCGCGCGGAACTCGAACGTCCCCTGAGCCCAACCGAACACGCGGTACGCGGCCTCCACGCCCGAGTCGAAGCGATCGTCGAGCGCGTCGGCGATCTGGCCGCGGTCGAACCGCAGCAGTCCCTTGCGACCTCCCGACTGCACGTGCAGCGTGCCGGTCGCCCCGTTGAGCAGCAGGAGCTGCGCGAGATCGAAGAGCGAGATCAGCCCCAGCTCTCCTAGGATCACCGGTCGCGGGCTCATGTCGTCTCCGTGTGGGGAGGACCCGGTCGGGTCCGACGGGGGCGGACGGGCCGCCCGACCCCGGGGCGAGGTGCCTCGGGGGCTCCCAAGGGTTATCGGCCGGTCGGCCCCGGCCCTGCAGTGCCCGGTGGGGGCCCCTCCGGGCGCCGGTTTCGGGCGGATCCGACGCGGTCCGATGGTCTCCGGCCCTCATGCCGGGCGTGCGGCGGCCGAGACTCCGGACATGGCCCTCCCGCTCTCACCTCAGAACCCGCTCAGCGCGGACACCTACCGGCTCCCGGTGGCGTTCGCACTGGTGGACGGCCGCCGGGTGGTCGGTTGGCTGTCCCTGTCGCGCCGCTCCCGTTCCACCGCGCCGCAGACCGTGCTCGAGCGTCTCAACGAGCGCGTGCGTCTGTTCCCCGTCGTCCACAGCGGGGCCACGCACCTGGTCATGCGCGACGCCATCATGTGGGTGATCCCGTCGCCGGGTGTGGACCCCGCGCAGGTGAGCCCGCCCGCGCGCGTGCCCGCGCACGAGGAGTTCGTGGCGGTCGCCCTGCGCACGGGTGACGTGCTCGCGGGTCGCGTCGAGGTCGAGCAGCGTCGCAGCAGCGACCGTACCTCGGACTTCCTCGCCGGTCCGGAGGACTTCTTCCTCCTGCGCACGGCCGACGGTCCGCGTCTCATCCACAAGCATCAGGTGGTCGAGGCGCGCCTGGGTGCGGAACCGGTGAGTGCCGCGACGCCGCGTCGGCGCACGCGCCGAACCACCACCGGGAAGCGTCGCGCCGTCGCCCGCGCACACGCCTGAGCGATCCCTCGCGGGACCTGCGGCGGCCGCGTCCCACGACGC
>JBEGJG010000072.1:0-8471 GCA_041184705.1 Candidatus Eiseniibacteriota bacterium | reverse complement strand
GAGTACCTGCACTTCACCTCGCCGATCCGGCGCTACCCCGACCTGCACAACCATCGTCGCGTGCGGGAGTGGGTGCGTCGCCAGCGCGACGAGGCGTGGGACCCGGGGGAGAACGCGCGGTTGGCCGCCGACTGCAGCGCCCGCGAGCAGGACGCCACCGACGCCGAGCGCGAGGGTGTGAAGGTGAAGGGGCTTCGCCTGCTGGCGGGGAGACTCGGGGACACGGCTTCGGGTAGTATCTCGGGGCTCCTGCCGCGGGGGTTCTTCGTGGAGTTGGATGAGCCCCCGGTGGACGGGTTCGTGGCGGTCGGCGATCAACTCGACGACCGGTTCGACCTCGACCCGTCGGGCATGAGCCTCGTGGGACGCCGGACGCGTCGCAGGTTCACGCTCGGTGACTCCGTGGTGGTGACGATCGCGCGGGTGGACGTGCCCGCGCGGACATGCGACCTCGTCCTCGACGAGGGCGGACCCAAGCGCGGGCGCCGCGCACAGAGGAGGCCAGGATGGCGGTGAAGTCGGCGAAGGGACGGGGCGGCATCGAGCGCCGCAAGAGCGAGCGCGCATCGGCGCGCTTCAGCATGCGCGTGGACGCGGGGGCCGCGGTCGGCACCGAGGCCATCGTGACCGAGAGCCAGAATATCTCGGCGAGCGGCGTGTACTGCCACGCGTCGCACTATCTGGCCCCGTTCTCGAAGATCCGGCTGGCCATCGTGCTCCCGAACGTCCCGGGCCGACCGCCCGGACAGGACCTCGTGAAGAGCGAGGCGATCGTGGTGCGCTGCTCGCAGCGCGCGGGCGACACCTCGGCCACGCCTTACGAGCTGGCCTGCATGTTCGCCGGGCTCGACCGCGAGAGCCGTCAGCGCATCGAGGAGTTCGTGACCTGGCGCAATCTGGCCGCCTTCCGGGAGTCGTTGGGCCTGCCCGCTCGTTCGGAGCGTGTCGCGCGCGCCATCGCGGCGGATCATGGAGCCGCTCGGACGTCCGCCAAGCCCGCGGCGAAGGGGAAGTCGAAGCCCGCGCCCAAGGGCAAGGCGAAGCCCGTCGCGAAGGCGAAGGCCACGCCGAAGGCTCGTAAGAAGGCTGCCGCCAAGCCGAAGCCCAAGTCGAACGCGAAGGCCTCTGCGAAGCGGAAGGTCGCCAAGTCCGCACCGCGCAAGTCCGCCGTCCGCAAGGTCGCGCGCAAGTCGGCCCCGGCTCGCAAGGGTGCTCGCAAGCGGACGACGGCCCGCCGTTCGAGCCGCTGATCCGGACGAGCGCACGGTGAGCGGACTCGGTGTGCGACGCGGGCGCGCCCTCTCGGGCCGCTTCTCGCCCCCGGGGGACAAGTCCATCACGCATCGGGCACTCCTGTTCGGTCTTCTGGCCGACGGGGTGACGCGTGTTCGCGGCGCGAATCCCGGGGACGACTGCGCGCGTTCCGCTGCGGCCGCGGGAGCTCTCGGAGCCACCGTGACCGCGGTGCCCGGTGGATGGGACGTCGTCGGGACCGCGGGGGCCCCGCGCGCCTGCGCGAGCGCTCTCGACTGCGGCAACTCGGGCACGACGCTGCGGCTCGTGGCGGGCATCGCCGCCGCTCGACCGTTCGTCACGCGACTCGTGGGCGACGCTTCGTTGTCGCGCCGTCCCATGCGCCGCATCGCCGAACCGCTCGGCCGCATGGGAGCCCGTCTCGAGGGACAGGGCGAGACACTCACGCCGCCGCTCACCGTGCACGGCGCGGACCTCACGGGCATCGACTACGTCGTGCCCATGGCCAGTGCGCAGGTCGCCACGGCCACGCTGCTCGCGGGCCTGGGCGCCTCAGGCGTCACGCGCGTCACGCTACCCGGTCCGGCACGGGATCACACGGAACGCATGCTGCCCGCGTTCGGCGTCGCGCTCGAACGGCATGAACTCGCCGACGGGGGCCGTCGCGTCACCGTGAGCGGGGGCTCGCGCCTCGTCGCCACCGACGTGACGGTGCCGGGGGACTTCTCGGGTGCGGCCTTCCTGCTCGCCGCGGCCGCGTGCGAGCCCGGAGCGCGCGTGACCGCGCTCGGCGTGAACCTCAATCCCACGCGCACGGGCCTGCTCGACGTGCTCGCCGCCATGGGCGCGACGCCCGAGGTGGTGGTCACCGGTGAGTCGGCCGGTGAACCCGTGGGCGACGTCACGGTCACGGGCCCCGATCGCCTGCGTGCCTTCGACGTCCCGGCCGAATGGATGCCGCGCATGGTGGACGAGGCCCCGGTGTGGGCCGTGCTCGCCGCCGCGGCGCACGGCACCTCGCGCCTGGACGGCGCCTCCGAGTTGCGCGTCAAGGAGAGCGATCGCATCGCCACCGTGGCCGCGGGCCTGCGCGCACTCGGCGTGCAAGCGGTCGAGCATCCCGCGGGACTCGAGGTGCACGGCGGATCGGTGACGCGCGGAGCGCGCATCGCCACGCATCACGACCATCGCATCGCCATGGCGTTCGCGGTCCTGGCGCTGCGCAGCCCGCACTGGGTGACGTTCGACGACCTCACGCCGGTCGCCACCTCGTACCCCGGCTTCCTCGACACGCTCGCGTCCCTCGGAGCCGCGGTGGAACCCGTGGAGGCCGCATGAGCTTCGTCGTGACCATCGACGGCCCGGCCGCCGCGGGCAAGAGCACCACGGCGCGCGCGATCGCCGAGCGACTCGGTTGGCGCTACCTCGACACCGGTGCCTACTACCGAGCGCTCGCGCTCAAGGCGCTGCGTCAGGGGGGCGTGCGCGACGACGCCGCGGCCACCCTGCTCGCCCAGGGCACACGCATCGAGTCCACCGGTGATCCGCGCAGACCGCACATCGTGCTCGACGGCGAGGACGTCACCGAGGCCATCCGCACCCCCGAGGTGAGCGAGGCGGCCTCGCGCGTGGCGGCGTTCCCGGGCGTGCGGCGTCTGCTCGTGAGCTGGCAGCGCTCCTTGCGCGAGCGCGAACCCTTGGTGGGCGAGGGGCGCGACCTCGGCACGGTGGTGTTCCCCGACGCCGAGGTGAAGCTGTTCCTCGACGCCGACCTCACCACCCGCGCGGCCCGGCGCCACGCCGAACTCACCTCCCGGGGGGCGTCGCTGTCCCTCGAGGCGGTGCGCGACGACCTGCGCTCCCGGGACGAACGCGACCGCTCGCGGGCCGACAGCCCGCTGCGGCAGGCGGCCGACGCGGTGATCGTGGACACGAGCGGGATGGACGTGGACCGGCAGGTCGAGGCCGCTCTGAGGGTCATCCGGGCGCACCCGGACTGTCCTCGGACGCCGGACCGGCCGATATCGGGGGAGGCCGGGGACGCCCCCGGAACCCCTTCGGACCCGCGCCGCTAGGGCCTTCGGACCACTTGGAGAACGCGTGAGCCTGCACTACAATGCGTCCCGCTTCCTGCTCGGGGGCTTCGTGGGTGCCCTGAGCGGCTGGGAGGTTCTGGGACGCGATCGCGTGCCGCACACCGGCGGGCTGATCGTCGCCCCGAACCATTGCTCGTACTGGGACCCGCTGCTCGTCGGTACCGCGGTGATGCGTGAACTTCACTTCCTCGCGAAGGAGGAGTTGTTCCGCCCACCGGTGTTCGGTCCCTTGATCCGTTCCTACAACGCCATCCCGATCCGTCGGGGGGCGACGGACAAGGCCGGGCTCGCACGTGCCATCGACGTCCTGCGGGCGGGGCGAGCGCTGATCGTGTTCCCCGAGGGGACGCGCGCGCGTGATGGGGAGTTGCGGACCGCTCGTCCCGGGGTCGGCATGCTCGCCGTCTCGACGGGCGCGAGGATCCTCCCGGTGTACGTCGACCACAGTCATCGCCCGAGGGAGTGGATGTTGCGGAAGGTGCGCCTGCGCGTCGTCATCGGACACGCACGCACGTGGCAGGAACTGGCCGGGGTCGAAGGCACACCCGAACCCACACGCGCGCTCTACCAGGCGGTCGGGGACGGGGTGATGCACGAGATCGCAACGCTCAAGGCCAGCTGAACGAGGCTGTCCGCGGCACGGTGACCCCGTGATCGCATATTCCATACTGCAGGAGGTCGTACCGAATGTCGGATGTCATGGAGAAGAACCTCAACCCCGCAGGCAACAAGCGGGCGCAGGCGTTGCCGTTGGTCCCCCTCAACTACGATGAGGAGGAGGACCTCACGCCGGAGCAGCGGCAAGAGCTCTTCGGAGCCTACGAGGAGTCCATGCGCTCCATCGGCGAGGGCGAGATCGTGCGTGGCACGGTCCTGTCCATCGACGACAAGGACGTGCTCGTGGACGTGGGCTTCAAGAGCGAGGGCATCATCTCGCTGTCCGAGTTCCCGGACCCCACCAGCATCAAGGTCGGGGACGTGCTCGAGGTGTTCCTCGAGAAGATGGAGAACCAGGACGGTCTGGTCGTGCTCTCCAAGCAGCGCGCGGACTTCGTGCGCGTCTGGGATCGCGTCAAGGAAGCCCATGATTCGGGTCAGGTGGTCGAAGGCAAGCTGATCCGCAAGATCAAGGGTGGCGTGGTCGTGGACCTGTACGGCGTCGAGGCGTTCCTGCCCGGCTCCCAGATCGCGTTGCGTCAGGTCCAGAACGTGGACGCGCTGCTCGGTCAGACGGTCGCCGTGAAGATCATCAAGCTCAACAAGCGCCGCCGCAACATCGTGGTCTCGCGCCGCGCCGTGCTCGAGGAGGAGCGCGACCGGTTGAAGGCGACGATCCTCAAGGATCTCGCGAAGGACCAGATCCGCGAGGGCGTGGTCAAGAACATCACCGACTTCGGTGCGTTCGTGGACCTGGGCGGCATCGATGGTCTGCTCCACATCACCGACATGTCGTGGGGCCGCGTCGCCCACCCGTCCGAGCTCGTCAAGATCGGCGACAAGGTGCGCGTGAAGGTCCTCAATTTCGACCCCGAGAAGGAGCGCATCTCGCTCGGCCTGAAGCAGCTCGACGCCTACCCGTGGGAAGGGGTCGAGGAGAAGTACAAGGTCGGCGATCGCGTCAAGGGTCGTGTCGTGTCCATCACGGACTACGGTGCGTTCATCGAGCTCGAGAAGGGCATCGAGGGGCTCATCCACGTGTCCGAGATGTCGTGGACGCGCCACGTGCGTCACCCCTCCAAGATCGTCAACATCGGCGACACGATCGAGGCGGTGGTGCTGAAGGTCGACAAGGCCAACGAGAAGATCTCGCTCGGTCTCAAGCAGGTCGAGCCGGATCCGTGGCTCACGCTCGATCACAAGTACCCGCCGGGCATGCGCGTCAAGGGCAAGGTCCGCAACCTCACGAACTTCGGCGCCTTCGTCGAACTCGAGGAGGGCATCGACGGTCTGGTGCACGTCTCGGACATGTCGTGGACGAAGCGTGTGGCGCACCCGAGCGAAGTGCTCAAGAAGGGTGATGCCATCGAGGTCGTGGTGCTCTCGATCGACAAGGAGCACCGCCGCATCTCGCTCGGTCTCAAGCAGGTGTCGGACGATCCGTGGCCGCAGCTGGCGGACAAGTTCCCCGCCAACATGGAGCTCACGGGCACCGTCAACCGCCTGTTCGACCGCGGCGCCATCGTGGATCTGGGCGACGGCATCGAGGGCTTCATCCCGCTCTCGCAGCTGGGTCTCGACGATCTCAAGCGTCCGAACGACGCCTTCGAGGTCGGCGAGTCGCTCGTCATGAAGGTCACGCGCGTGGACGTGCCGAACCATCGGCTCATCCTGAGCGTGAAGGCGTGGCTCACCGAGCAGGACGACATCGCCCTGGCCGAGTGGACCTCCAAGCGGAACCAGGTTCGCGCCCGCATCGCGGCGAACCCGCCCGCCGAGGAACCCGCGGGGACCAAGGTGCGTGAGGACATCGGCGACGAGGAGTGATCCCGTCCTGAACGGGGTCGCACCGACCACCGAAGGGGCCCGTCCGGCAACGGACGGGCCCCTCGTCCATGCGGCCCGGGAAGGGTCGGGTGACGCTGGCGCGGGGGAGTCCGGCGGCCTAGACTGCGCCCCTCATGTCCGTTCGCCCCTGCCTCCTCGCACTCCTGCTCGCTCTCGTCGGCGGCACGTCGGCCACCCCGTCGCGCGCGCTGGAGCCCGTGCCCGGGATCCCGTCCGGGGTCCCCGCCGACAGCATCGTGCGGGCGCTGCGTCGCATCGAGGCGAGCTCGACGCGTCCGGTCGCGGGTGCGGCCGCCTTCGAGCTGGGCGGGTTCCATCACGTCCGGGGCGAGTACCGGGCCGCAGCCGAGGCCTTCGGGCGCGCGGCGGCGCGACTGCAGGACTACGACCATGCGCTCGCCCGCTACCGGCAGGGCCTGGCGTGGCTGGGCGAGGGCGAGGCCGGCCGGGCTCGTGCGGCGTTCGAGGAGGTCGCGGGGAACTCGCGTCCCTTGCGCGCCGAGGCGCTGCAGGGTTGGGCGCAGACCCACGCACTGGTGGGCGAGACGGCGGCCGAGATGGAGGTGTTGCGACGCCTGCTCGCGGGTAGCGCGGGGGAGGTGGAACCGGCCGCACTCGCACGTTGGGCGGTGCTTTGCGAACTCGCCGGCAACACCACGGAGGCCGCCTCCGCACGCGACCGCATCCGCCGCCGCTGGCCACGTAGCCTCGAGGCCGCACGTCTGGGCGGCCCCGCCGCGTTGGTGAAACCATGACCACCACGCCCGTCACGCCGCGCCCCGAGCCCACCTCGGCCGCCGCACGCACGCCGCTCATGCGGCAGTACCTCACGACCAAGCAGGAGCACCCGGACGCGTTCCTGTTCTTCAGGCTCGGCGACTTCTACGAGATGTTCTTCGACGACGCCGTGCGCGCCGCGCAACTCCTGGGCCTCACGCTGACGTCGCGCAACAAGCAGGACCCCGATCCCATCCCCATGTGCGGCATCCCGTGGCACCAGCGCGACGGCTACGTCGCGCGCCTGCTGCGCGCCGGACACAAGGTCGCGATCTGCGATCAGCTCGAGGATCCCGCGCAGGCCAAGGGCATCGTGCAGCGAGGCGTCACCGAGGTGCTCACGCCCGGATCGGTGACGAGCGACACGTTCCTCGACGGTGGCGGGCATAACTTCCTCGCTGCGCTGTGGCCGCGTCCGGACCGGCTCGGTTTGTGTCTGGCCGACGCCTCGACGGGCGAGATGAAGCTGGCCGAATGCGGTTGGGACGAGGCCGCCACGCTGCTGGCCCGCTCACGCGTCGCGGAGTGGCTGGTGCCCGAACCGCTCGAGGACACGGTGGCGCCGCGCGTGGAGGCCGCCCTCAGCGGGCTCGGGGGCACGCGCAGCCGAGTGCCCGTCGCGCGCTATCTGGACGCCTCGCGTCCGCCCGCGCGCTGGAGCCAAATGGTGGCCGATGCGCATGCCGACCTGCCGCTGGCGCTCGCGGCCTCGGCCGCCGCACTCGACTACCTCGATCGCACCCAGGGCGGTGTGGCCGCGCAGATGACCCGCGTCGAGCGCTGGAGCGAGGACGCGGTGCTGCGGTTCGACGCCTCGACCGCGCGCCACCTCGAGCTGTTCGCCCCGCAGCCCGGAGGCGAGGTCTCGCACACGCTGTGGGCGCACCTCGACGTCACGGTGACCGCCGCCGGCGGGCGTCGCCTGCGCACTTGGCTCGAGCGGCCGCTCGCCTCGCTGCCCGCCATCCACGCCCGGCAGGCCACCGTCGCGGCGTGGCTCGCCGGCGGCTCACCCCGCGGATCGTTCCGCGACGCGCTGCGCGGGCTGCCGGACCTGGAACGTCTCGCCGCCCGCATCGCGGCCGGCAAGGCGACACCCCGCGACCTCGGCGCACTGCGCGATGCGCTGCAGCGTCTGCCGGGCATCGCGGGAGCGCTGGCCTCGGGCCCGTTCGCCGACGACCTCGCGCCACTCGCCGTGCCGCCCGCTTATGCGGCACGCCTCGCGTCCGCCCTGGTGGACGAACCGCCGGTCTCGGCGCGCGAGGGCGACATCGTGCGCGCCGGTTTCGACGAGCTCCGGGACCGCCTGTACGAGCTCGCGCATTCGGGCAAGCAATGGATCGCCGACCTCGAGACGCGCGAACGCGAGCGCACCGGTATCACGAGTCTCAAGGTGGGCTACAACAAGGTGTTCGGCTTCTACCTCGAGGTGACGAACGCCCACCGCGACAAGGTGCCCGCCGACTACGAACGACGCCAGACCCTCACGAACGCCGAGCGCTACGTCACGCCCGACCTCAAGGCGCGCGAGGCCGAGGTGCTGGGGGCCGAGGACAAGCTGCAGGCTCGCGAACAGGAGCTGTTCGTCGCGCTGCGCGAGGAGGCCGCCGCCTGGGTCCCCACGCTGCAGGCCGCGGCCGACGCGCTCGCGCGGCTCGATGCCTCGGCCGCGCTCGCCGAGGCGGCGGCCCGCTACGGCTGGACGCGCCCCGAGCTCGAGGACTCCGACCGGCTCGAGGCCGAGGGCGTGCGCCACCCGGTGGTCGAGCGCCTGCTGCCGCGCGGCGAGTTCGTCGCCAACGACGTCCGGCTCGACGCCGCCACCCGGCAGGTCGT
>JBEGJG010000071.1:0-8472 GCA_041184705.1 Candidatus Eiseniibacteriota bacterium | reverse complement strand
CCACCGGGCGATCGTGGGAGGTCGTGTTCGTGGACGACGGCAGCACCGACGGCACGGCGGTCGCACTGGCTGCGGCGGCCGCCGCCGATCCGCGCGTGCGCGCGCTGCGACTCGAGCGCAACGCGGGACAGAGCGCCGCGCTGGCCGCGGGCCTGGAGCGGGCCCGTGGCGCGGTGATCGTGACGATGGACGCCGACCTGCAGAACGATCCCGCCGACCTGCCGCGTCTGCTGGTCGCGCTCGAGCACGCCGACGTGGTCTCGGGCGTGCGCGAGCGCCGCCACGACTCGTGGGTGCGGCTCGTCTCGTCGCGTGTCGCCAACGCCACGCGACGTGCGGTGCTCGGCGACACGCTCACCGACATCGGGTGCTCGCTCAAGGCGTATCGGCGCGAGGCGCTGGAGGGCCTGCCGATGTTCGTGGGCGTGCATCGCTTCCTGCCGGCGCTCTGCGGGTTCCGGGGCGCGCGCATCGTCGAGGTGGCGGTGCGTCATCGCCCGCGCACCATGGGCGTGAGCAAGTACGGCATGGGCAACCGTCTGTGGCGCGGTCTGCACGACCTCGTCGGCGTGGCGTGGCTCAAGCACCGCTTGCTGCGCCACCGCGTCGCGAACGACTGACGCGGCGGGCTTGCGCCCCGCGCGGTCCGCTCCTAACTTCGCCCCGCTCCCATCCCCTTCGGCCGGAGGACCCCGTGCGCCCGATCCGCCCCCTCGTCCCCGTCTCGCTCGTCGTGCTCGCCCTGCTCGCGCCCCTCGCACACGCCGAGGACGTGCCCGTGCCGCCCACGCCCGCGAACACGGCCGCCAAGCCGACACCGCCGGCACCGGGTTCCACCGAGGGTGGCCTGTCCGGACTCGACGCGATGACCGCGACCGTGTTCCAGGAGGGCCAGAGCTCGTTCTCGGGTCTCGCGCTACGATTCCGCATCCGCGACTCGCGCCTGCTCGAGAACGTCGAGTTCCTGCCGACCGTGGAGTACTGGCGCAACAGCAGCTCGCTCGACGTGCCCGGCACCTCGCTCGAGGCCGTGCGCCGCGACGCCACGCTGGGTGCCGACGCGCGCTGGATGTTCGGGGGCGAGTTCTACCGCCCCTATCTGGGCGCGGGGCTCGGCGTGCACTTCCTCTCGAACGAGGTCACGGTCAACGGCGTGCGCAACACCGACTCGCTCACCAAGGGCGGCCTCACGCTGCTCGCGGGTGCGGCGTTCGGCACGCGATCGCGGTTCGGCAACTTCATCGAGGTGAAGGGGCACTTCGTCGGCGGCTACCGCCAGATCAAGCTCAACATGGGCGTGACCTGGAACCGCTGACCTTCCCTTTCGAACGCGAGACGGCGCGCCCTGTGCGGGGCGCGCCGTCGTCGTTCGGCCCGGACGCTCAGTACGAGTAACCGAGCAACCCCGGGTCCGGCATCATGTCGGGGTTCCAGGCGTCGGGCATGATCTCGACCTCGCACGGCTGCGTCACCGCGCTCTCGGTGGCCTGCTTCACGTCGGCCATCATCTGCGGGGCGTAGGGGCAGAACGGCGTCGTCAGCATCATGCGCACGAGCGTGCGGCCGTCGAGGAAGTGGATCTCGCGGATGAGCCCGAGGTCGATCACCGACAGCCCCAACTCGGGGTCCATCACCGTCTCGAGCACCGAACGCACGGCGAGTTCCTGCGCGGTCGGCATGCTCGAGAACTGCGGCGGACCGACGGGCTTGGCCGGCGGCGGGGCCTGCGCGCTCGCCTCGGCCGCGCCGGGCGTGCCCGTGGCGGGCGTGGGTGCGGGCGGCTCGGGCGGCAGCGGCTGCCCGGTGTGCGGGTTGATCGGGGTCTGCTCGTCGCTCATGACCACTCCACCTGCACCTCGTCCCCGACCACCCGAACGGGATAGGTCGGAACGGGTGCGACCGCGGGGAGGCACAATGCCGCCCCGGTCCGGATGTCGAACCGCGCCCCATGGCGCGGACACTCGATGGTGCAGCCCGCGAGACGACCCTCGGCCACCGGGCCGCCGTCGTGCGTGCACACGTCCTCGATCGCGTACCAACCGTCCTCGAGGTGGAACACCGCCACCGGCACGTCGTCGAGACGCACCACGCGCGACGTGCCCACGGGCAGGTCCGCCGCGTTCGCCACCGTGCGCCAGGTCGCGCTCATGCCGACTCCTCCTCCTCGTCGTCCCAACGCGCCACGCCCCACGCCGCCGCCTTCACGGTCTTGAGCGCGAGCATCGCGCACTTGCTGCGCACGGGGCCCAGGTCGTCCACCCCGAGCAGGTCGAGCATGTCCTGCCTCGTCATGCCCTTCACCTCGTCGATCGAGCGGCCCTCGATCGCCTCGCACACGAGCGAGGCGGCGGCCTGGCTGATCGAACACCCCGTGCCGGTGAAGCGCACCGCCGCGATGCGGCCGTCCTCGAACCGGAAGTCCATCACGAGCCGATCCCCGCACAGCGGGTTCGCGTCCTCGACGCGCGCATCGGGTGCCTCCAGCGTGCCGTGGCAACGCGGGCGGCGATAGTGCTCGAGGATGTGGTCGCGGAACAGATCGGACATGGGATCCCGGCGCGGTCAGGCGAACAGGCGGCGGACCTCGGCCAGTCCCGTCACGAGCGCATCCACGTCCTCGGGCACCGAGTAGCAGTGGAACGAGGCGCGCGCGCTCGCGGGGATGCCGAGCTGATCGTGCAGCGGCTGGGCGCAGTGGTGACCGGCCCGCACGCACACGCCGTCGCGGTCCAGCACCATCGCCACGTCGTGAGGATGCACGCCCTCGACCGTGAACGCCACCACGCCGCCACGCCGGTCGGCGGGCGGGCCCAGCACGCGCACCCCGGGCACCTCGGCGAGGCGCTCCATGGCGTAGCGCGCCAGCGCACGGTCGTGCGCGAACACGTGCTCCATGCCCAATCCCTCGAGGAACGTCACGGCGGCGCCCAGACCGACCGCCTCGGCGATCGCGAGCGTGCCGGCCTCGAACTTCCACGGCAGCTCGTTCCACGTGGACGAGGTGAGCGACACCGTGCGGATCATCTCGCCGCCGCCGAGGAACGGCGGCATGGCCTCGAGGATCTCGCGACGGCCCCACAGCATGCCGATGCCGGTGGGCCCGAGCATCTTGTGCGCGGTGCACGCCACGAAGTCGGCGCCCAGCGCCTTCACGTCGAGCGCCATGTGCGCGGCGCTCTGCGAGGCGTCGAGGATCACCGTGGCACCGTGCTCGTGCGCGATGCGCGCGAGCTCGGTCGCGGGGTTCACCGTTCCGAGCACGTTGCTCACGTGCACGAACGACACCGCCTTCACGCGACCGTCGGCGAACAGCCCGGGCAGCGCGTCAAGGTCGAGCTCGCCGCTGCCGGTGATCGGGATGAAGCGCAGCTCGAGCCCGCGCTCGGCGGCCAGCATCTGCCACGGCACGAGGTTCGAGTGGTGCTCCATGGGCGTGAGCAGGATGGCGTCACCCGCACGCAGCGCCCACCCGCCCCACGCGCGCGCCACCAGGTTGAGCGCCTCGGTGGAGTTGCGCGTGAACACGATCTCGCGCGGCGAGGCGTTGACGAACCGCGCGAAACGACGACGCGCGTCCTCGAACAACGCGGTCGCCTCCTCGGCGATGCCGTACACGCCACGATGGATGTTCGCGTTGCAGGTGCGGTAGTAGCGGTCCATGGCGTCGAGGACCGCCTGCGGCTTCTGCGAGGTCGCCGCACTGTCCAGGTACACGAGCGGCTTCTCGCGCGGCTGCGTGAGCAGCGGGAAGCGCGACCGGACCTCGCGGGCGTCGAAACCCGTGGGGCCCGGGGCCACGACGGGCGCGTCCGGCGAACCGGACGCGCCCGCGGGATGCCGCGACACGTGGGACATCAGCCGATCTTGCGCTCGATCTCACCGCGCAGACGGTCGCGCACGGTCGCGAGCGGGATGCGCTCGATCACGGGCTCGAAGAACGCCTCCACGATGAGTCGCTGCGCCTCGACGCGCGGCAGGCCGCGCGCCATGAGGTAGTACAGGTGCTCCGGTTCGACGTAGCCCAGCGTGGCGCCGTGCGTGCAGCGCACGTCGTTGGCGAGGATCTCGAGACCGGGGATGCTGTCGGCCCGCGCCTGATCGGACAGCAGCAGGTTGCGGTTGGCCTGATAGGCGTCGGTGCGCTGCGCGCCTTCGGCCACCTGGATGAGACCCTGGTACACGCTGCGGGCCTTGTCCTTGAGGCAGCACTTGATGAGCAGGTCGCTCGTGCAGTGCGGCTTGAGGTGGCGCTGGAGCGTGTGCAGGTGGAAGTGCTGGCGCGCGTCCCCGAACATGAAGCCGTTGACGTACGCACGCGCCCCCGAACCGTCGAGATCGAAGTAGCCGTTGGCCTTGGTCATGCGACCGCCGACCATGACCTGCATCCACTGCAGCTCGCCGTCCTGCGCGACCTGCGCACGGACGTTGCCGTAGTGGAACACGTTGCGGCCCCAGTCCTGCAGCTGCGCGTAGGTGAGCTTGGCGTTGGCGCCGACGAACACCTCGACACCACCGGCGTGGAGCGACGCACCCTCGACGGTCTCGGACAGCATCTCCTCGAGGATCGTGGCCTCCGCACCGTCCTCGACCACCACGACGGTGCGCGGTGCGACGAGACGACCGGCGCCGTCGATCCAGTGGAACATGCGGACCGGGATCTCGGCCTTCACGCCCTTGGGCACGTGCACGAACAGGCCGCCCTGACGGACCGAGGCACCCATGGCCGTGTACCAGTCGTAGTCGTCGTGCAACAGCGAGCCGAACCGCGGCGCGAGCAGCGCCTCGTGCTCGCGCGTGGCGCGATCGAGCGAGCACACCGTGACGCCCTGCTTCTGCAGCGTCGGGTGGGTCTGCTCGAGCACCACACCGGTGTCGCGCTGGACGACCAGCGCGGCGTTGCCGGCCTCACCGGCGATGCGCTCGAGCACCGCCGCCGGCAGGTCGTCCACGTTGCGCGCCGTCGGGGACTGCGCGAACGGGTCGAGCCCGGCGAGCGACTGCTCGAGGGTGCCGAAATCGGTGCGACGCCAGAGCTCGTCCTCGCGCTTGGGCAGCGAGAGCGTGGACAGCGTTCCGGCGGCCGCCTTGCGGCGGGTGAGCGCCCATGCGCCCTCGCGGGTCGTGCCCGCGCGGGTGATGGCCTGCTCGGCCCACGGACCGGCCGCGTGGGCCGGGGACTTCGTCGTCGTCGTGCTCATCCGACCGAACCCTCCATCTGAAGCTGGATCAGCCGGTTCATCTCGACGGCGTACTCCATGGGGAGCTCCTTGACGATCGGCTCGATGAAGCCCGAGACGATCATCGCGGCCGCCTCGTCCTCGGGGATGCCGCGCGCCATGAGATAGAAGAGCTGCTCGTCACCGATCTTGGAGACCGTGGCCTCGTGACCGATGGTGACCTTGTCCTCCTCGATCTCCATGTACGGGTAGGTGTCCGAGCGCGAGTGCTCGTCGAGGATGAGGGCGTCGCAGTTCACCGTGCTGCGGCAGTCCACCGCACCCTTCATGACCTTCACGAGCCCGCGATAGCCGGCGCGCCCGCCATCCTTGCTGATGGACTTGGAGATGATCGTGCTGCTGGTGTTCGGCGCGCAGTGCACGGCCTTCGCACCGGCGTCCTGGTGCTGGCCCTTGCCGGCGAACGCGATCGAGAGCACCTCACCGTGCGCCCCCGGCTCCATCATGTAGATGGCCGGGTACTTCATGGTGAGCTTGCTGCCGAGGTTGCCGTCCACCCACTCCATGGTCGCGTTCGCGTACGCCACGGCCCGCTTGGTGACCAGGTTGTACACGTTGTTCGACCAGTTCTGGATGGTCGTGTAGCGGCAGCGGCCGCCCTTCTTGACCACGATCTCGACGACCGCCGAGTGCAGCGAGTCGCTCGAGTGGATGGGCGCGGTGCAACCCTCGACGTAGTGAACGTAGGCATCCTCGTCCACGATGATGAGCGTGCGCTCGAACTGGCCCATGTCCTTGGTGTTGATGCGGAAGTAGGCCTGCAGCGGCACGTCCACCTGGACGCCCTTCGGCACGTAGATGAACGAGCCACCCGACCACACCGCCGAGTTGAGCGCGGCGAACTTGTTGTCCGACGACGGGATCACCGTGCCGAAGTACTGCTTCACCAGCTCGGGGTGGTCCTTGAGCCCCTGATCCATGCTCAGGAAGATCACGCCCTGCTTCTCGAGCGACTCCTTGATCTTGTGGTACACGACCTCGGAGTCGTACTGCGCACCCACGCCGGCGAGGAACTTCTGCTCGGCCTCGGGGATGCCCAGCTTGTCGAAGGTGCGCTTCATGTCCTCGGGAACGTCCTCCCAGGACTTCGCCTCCTCCGAGGTGGGCTTGACGTAGTAGTAGATGTCCTGGAAGTCGATCGCCGCCACGTCACCACCCCAGGTGGGCATGGGCTTGCTCTCGAACAGGTCGAGCGCCTTGAGGCGGTACTCGAGCATCCACTCCGGCTCGCCCTTCAGCTTGGAGATCTGCTGGACGATGTCGCGGTCGAGCCCCTTGCGGCTCTTGAAGACGTGCTGCTCCGTGTCATGGAAGCCGTACTTCTCGGCGTATCCGTCACGGACGTCGATCTCGGCCTCGGTGCTCATCGCGCCGCCACCTCCTCGCGAACCCAGTCGTAGCCGCGCTGCTCGAGCTCGAGCGCCAGCTCGGGGCCGCCCGTCGCCTGGATGCGGCCGTCCTTCATCACGTGGATCCGGTGCGGCTTGATGTAGTTGAGGATGCGGTTGTAGTGCGTGATCACGATGACGCCCAGGTTCGGACCGGCGAGCGTGTTGACGCCCTCGGACACGATCTTGAGCGCGTCGATGTCGAGACCGGAGTCCGTCTCGTCCATGATGGCGATCTCGGGCTTGAGCATGGCCATCTGCAGGATCTCGGCGCGCTTCTTCTCGCCGCCCGAGAACCCGTCGTTGAGGTAACGCGTCGCGAACTTCTCGTCCATGCGCAGCTCGGTCATGTGCTTGCGCATGAGGTCGCGGAACTCCTTCGGCGGGATGCCCTTCTTGGTCGGCATCTTGCCGTCCTCACCGGCCGTCGGCGCGAGGCGCGCGTTGAGCGCGGCGCGCAGGAACGAGCCGAACGTGAGGCCGGGGATGGCGACCGGGTACTGGAACGCCATGAACAGGCCGGCACGGGCGCGCTCGTCGGTCTCCATCTCGAGGATGGACTCGCCCTTGAACAGGATCTCGCCCGAGGTGACCTCGTACTTGGGGTGCCCCATGAGCGTGTTCGCGAACGTGCTCTTGCCCGAGCCGTTCGGGCCCATGATCGCGTGCACCTCACCCTTGTTCACCGTGAGCGAGAGGCCCTTCAGGATCTCCTTGCCCTCCACGCTGACGTGAAGGTCCTTCACCACCAGATCGCCGTTCATCGTATCGTCCATCCCGGCCCGGGGCCGGCGTTGATCCACCCGCACCGGCCGTCCCAGCGGGACGCGGTGCGCAGCGGAGGGTTGTCGGTCAGGCCGAGAAGCTCTCGCCGCAGGCGCAGGAGTGCTTCGTGTTGGGGTTGTTGAACTTGAATCCGGCACCCATGAGACCCTCGATGTAGTCGATCTCGGTGCCGCCGAGCAGGACCATGCTCTTGAGGTCCACGAACAGCTTCACGCCGTTCGACTCCAGCGTCTCGTCACCGGCACCGGGCGCCTCGCAGAACTCCATGAAATAGGAGTTGCCCGAGCAACCGCCGCCGCGAACGCCGATACGAAGCCCGATCTCGGGCGTGCCGCGCCCGGCGAGCAGTTCCTTCACCTTCTCCGCCGCCGTGGAGGAGAGCGTGATCATCGTGGACTCCTTGGGTGGGTGTTCTTGCATCCGCGCCCGATGCGACGGGCGCACGGTTCATCGACGTGCGGACGACTCCTCGACCCTCACCAGCGCCGGCGAGACGCGCCGGGCACCGTCGCGACCGCCCTTGAATCCCGCCAACAGCGCGGGTTCGTGGGCCATGCCGTGGTCGTGCGTGCACTCGACGCAGCGATCCACCGCGCCGGGCTCGCCGCACACGCGGCACGTCTCGAGGTACGCCAGCCCTTCCACCAGTTCGCGCTCGAGCACCTGCTGGCGCCGGATGTTCTCGCGCGTCTCGTCGAGCTTGGCCGTGAAGAGCCTGCGCAGCTCCTCCATGGCCTCGGGACCCCGATCGGACTCCGACCAGCGCTCGAGCATGTCGCGCGTCTCCTGGAGCGAGAGCCCCAGTCCGTTCACGAGGTCGATCCAACGCACTCGGTCGACCGCCGCCGGATGGTACAGGCGGAAGCCGCCGTTCGAGCGCGTGGCCGGCTCGAGCAGCCCCAGTTCCTCGTAGAGGTGCAGCGCACGAACCGTCTTGCCCGTGAGGCGCGACAGGTCGCCGATGCGGAGGAACGTCATCTTGTCGGGGGTTTCGATGGTTTCAGGCATACCCTTACGCATGGGTTAGAGTCTGATGGCAACCTACGCGATGGGACGGGGTT
>JBEGJG010000070.1:0-8951 GCA_041184705.1 Candidatus Eiseniibacteriota bacterium | reverse complement strand
GACATGCACTGCCCGCGCGCGGCCGCGGTGTGCGCGCCCACACCGGTCGCCTTGCGCGCCACCGCCGCGTGGCACGAACCGCACAGCTCGACCGGCTTGGCCGCGAGCAGCGCCTTGCCCTGACCCGAGTGCGCGCCGTGGCAACGCACGCAGTCGCCCTTGGCCACCGGATCGTGCGTGTGCGGCAGCTTGAGCTGACGCGGCACGTCGTTGTGGCAGCGCGCGCACAGGTCGTTGGCGGGTGCCCGCAGCAGTGCCGCGTGGTCGGACTGGTGCGGGTCGTGGCAGGTGCTGCAGTTGCCGCCCGCGAACGGCGGGTGCAGCTCGTGGTCCGCGCTCTTGCGCTGCGTGTCCGAGTGGCAGACAGGCACAGCGTGGCCTCGTCCTTCACCAGTTGGTTCTTGCGGCCCGTGCCGTGCGACGAGTGGCAGCGCGCGCAGTCCAGCTTGGCGACGGGGGCGTGCACACCCTTGGGCGCGGCGATGCGTGCGGCCAACTTCGTGTGGCACGACAGGCACGTGCTGCCGTCCGAGGCGCGCGCCATCGCGGTGTGGTTCGAGCCGTGCGGGTCGTGGCAGGTCGAGCACTCGCCGTTGCGCACCGACGGGTGCGCGCCCTTGGCCTGCGCCTCGGCGATCGACTTGGCGTGACAGCTGCCGCACAGCTTCGACTGCGGGTCCTTGAGCAGATGCCCGGCCGGACCGCTGCGATGCGGGTCGTGGCAGGTGAGGCAGTCGCCGTTGGCGGCCGGCGGGTGCGGCACCTTCATCGCGGCCAGGCCTTCGCGCTCGCGGTGGCAGCTCACGCACAGCGCGGCCCCGCTCGCCACCAGACGCTTGCCCGCCTTGCCGTTCTCGAGCACGTGGCACGAGCGGCAGTCGCCCTTGGCCACCGGCGCGTGCGTACCGCCGCGCGACAGCGCGGGTGCGTCCGAGGCGTGCGGCGAATGGCAGTCCACGCACGCGAGCCCGCCGCGCGCCACGCCCGCGTGCTTGGTCTCGGTCGTCGCGGGGGCGTGGCACTTGGCGCACAACGCCTCGCCGGTCGCCACGAGCAGCCCCGGATGGGCGCCGCCATGCGACGAGTGGCAGCTCTCGCAGTCGCCCTTGGCGAACGGCGCGTGCGGCTTCGCGAGCTTGGCCTCGCGCGCGGTGCCCTCGTGGCACTTGAAGCACGTGGTCGCGGGACCACCGTCGCGCAGCAGGTGCGGCTGATCGCTCGCGTGCGAGTCGTGGCAGCCGTAGCACTGGCCCTTGGCGTAGGCCTCGTGCGCGTGCGCCGGTGTGGGGCGCTGCTTCAGGTCGCCGTGACAGTCGAAGCACAACTCCTCGGGCGGCTTCTTGAGCACGAGGCGCTGCTGGAACCCGTGGTTCAGGTGGCACGCCGCGCAGTCGGCCTTGGCGACCGGCTCGTGCACGGTGCGCTTGGCGTAGGTCTTCCGCAGGTCGGTGTGGCAGTCGTAGCAGGTGCGCGCGGGCGCGGCGGCCGCGGGCGGGACCGGACGCAGCACAGCCGCGAGCACGATCGCGCTCCCGATCCCCAGCGCCCATGCGAGCGGGCGCACGATGCCGGTGCGACGGTTCAGTGCGGGCTCCCCGAGTGCGGGTTGGCGGTCGGGCGGGGTGCGGCGAGCATCGCCGAGTCGGCCTCGACCGGAGCGTGGTTGCGGAACGTGACGCGCTTGAGCTGGAACGCCAGCATGGAGCGGCGCCCGAAGTGCGGCGGCATCTTGAGGAACGCCCACGACGTGTCGTTGGGCGCGCCGTTGCGCCACACCAGCACGCGCGCGGCCGGGTTGCGCGGCTCCTGAGAGCGCGACAGAACGGTTCGCGTCTCGAGGTCCATGGCGAAGTCGGGTTGGAACTCCACCACCTTGGCCGAGTAGTCGGTGTCGCCGACCTGGAACTCCTCACCCAACGCCACCTCGACGCGATCGCGGAAGTCCACGAACGCCCGGTGCCCGATCACCAGCGTGAAGCGCTCGGGCACGAGTGACACGCCCGCGGACCGAGTGGTCGCGGGCGCGGAGGTCGTGGCCGGGCGCGCGGCCGCAGCGGGCTTCGCTGGGGCCGCGGGCTTCGTGGCCCCGGGGGCCGCCCACGCGGTCGCGACCGCGCCCATCACAACGAGCGGGGCGAGCACGAGTACGAGAGGGCGACGGGTCATCGGGAGCCTCCGGCGGTCTTCGGGGTCTCGGTGGGCAGGCGGAACCCGGCGAGCAGCTCGCGGGCCAGGCGTTCGGTCAACTGGTCCAGGTTGCGCACCCGTCCCATGCCGAACACCGACTCGCGATCCTGTCCCGTGATCACGCGCATCGCCGACCATGCGGTACGACCATCGCGCGCGTCCAGCAGTCTCAGCGACACGCCCACGCTCGGGTACTCGCCCTCGGGCGTGCGCACGGAGCCGTACTCGAGCACCGAGCCGGCCATGAGCCACTGGGCGTCGAGTCGTCCGGCCACCTCGGCCACGCGATCGCGCGTGACGCCGTTGGCGTCGCGGATGCGCAGTTCCATGAACACCGCGTCCACGTCACCGGGAGGCACCGGCTGGCAGGTGCGCGTCTCGCCCAGCACGCCCACCAGCACGCGCGCGATGCGATCGCTCGCGTCGCCGCGCGCGCTCAGGTTCTCGAGCGGCAGCAGCGCCACGCGCGGCAGCGTGCTCGTCGCGCCCACGGGCGGCGGGGGAGGCACGTGCGCCCCACCGCAACCGCTCGCGACCAGGGCGACGACCGCGCCCACGAGGAACCACCCTCGGGCGCGCATCAGAACGCCTCCCGCTTCAGGGATCGCACCGCGTCCTCGCAGGCCTCCTGCGTGAGTACGCCGAAGCTCTTGCGGTTCGCCCCGCCGAACACCGGCATGCGACCGCGGCCGCGCGCGCTCATGGTGAGCCGCCACACGGTCTGCTGCGTCGCGACGTCGAGCATCTCGACGTCGAACGTGATCACGGGCACCTCGTCGCCGCCGTTGCGCTGCACGGTGTACTCGGTCACCGCACCGCGGATGAGCCCGGTCGCCCCGGCCTGCGTGGCGGCCTCGGCGAGTTTCTTGGGGTCGGCGTTGCCCTGTGCGTCGGGCAGCCCGCCGATGCGCTCCAGCATGCCGTGGAACTCGCCCGGCTCCACCAGGTCGAAGCGCCCGGCGATCACCAGTTCGGTGATGAACGCGCGCGTCACGCGCGCCCCGGCGTTCATGTCGGTGGTGAGGTTCGCGAACGGCACCACCGCGATGCGCTGGTAGAACGACATGTCGGCCTTCGGGTTCACGAACAGCCGCGGACCTGCGGCGGCGGTCCCCGTGAGCGTCGTCAGTGCGAGCAGCACCGCGAGCCCCATGTGCCGGATCCTCATCGTGTCACCTCCCGAAGGCCCACGTCATCGTGAGCGTGGCCTGGCGATTCTCGTTCGGATTGCCACGGTCCGCCACCCCGAACGCGCCGTCCACCTGCAGTCGGCGCGTGAGCAGTGCGAGCAGACGCAGCGAGACGATCTCGCGTCCCTGAATGGTCTGTGCCCCACCGGTCGCGCGCGCGTCGCTGCTGCGCGACCAGTCGGCCGTCGCCTGCAGGTTCGCGAACGGCGACCATCGCATGGATGCGGTGTGCGTGGTGGCGCGCTGCCCGCCGCGCGCCCGCGTCGTCGCGGAGGTGCCGGTCCACTCCACGGTGCGCAGCGGACGCCAGCGCACGTCCCACGCCGACGCCAACGACGAACCCCCGTTCGTGCCCAGCACCGCGTCCCCCAGGCGCGACACGCGCGCGTTCCAGCCCACGGTGAGCGCGTTCCACGGCGTCATGCGCACGCGGGCGTTGGCCTCGGTCGTGGTGCTGACGTCGCGCAGCGTGGTGTCGTCGCTGGTCGAGACCTGCGCATCGGCCGCCACGTCGAAACCGCGGAACAGCGTCGCCTGCGAGCCCGCCCGCACCGCCTCGACCGACCACACGCGCAGGCCCGGCGCCCAGTTGGTGACGTGCGTGAGCGAGGCCGAGCCCGTCCAGCCCTCGCGCACGCGGCCGTCGAGCGAGGCCACGCCCGACACCGAGCTCGCGAGATGGCGACCGGTGGCCGTGCGCACCGTGCGAGCGCCCGAGGCGATCACGTACCGCGTGGGGCCGTCGGGGTCCACGCTCATCTGCATGGAGCCCTCGTGGTCCTCGGTCATCGAGGGACGGATGCCACGCGACTCGCCGCGCCGATACAGCCAGCTCGCCGACCCGTTCAACGTGCGGGCCGGTCTCCAGCCCGCGTTGAGCGAGGCGTTGTGCCCGCGCGACGAGCCGTTCGAGCGCGCCGGGTCGCCGACGCGCGAGTCGTTGAGGTCGTAGTTGAGGTCGAGGTTCGAGCTCGCCGAGGGCACCAAGTGCAGCGCGGCGCCGGCGTTGAGGTTGCGCTGCGCCGTGCCCGAGCGCACGCCGGCGCGCTCGACGGCCTGGTCGCCCCAACCGCCGTACAGGTTGACCGCGTCGTTGTTCCACGCCATGCGCGCCGAGCGCGTGACGCCGACCTCGTCGGGCGAGAGCACGTCGCGATCGCGGTGCCGACGCGTCCACGCCACGTCGAGTCGCGGCCACGAGGGCGGCGCGATCTGGCCCGTCACCACCGCCTCCTGCGCGCGCGAGGTGATGGACGAGACGCGCGCGGTGTCGGGGCCCGTGCCCACGCCCTGCGGCCCGATGCCGCCCGTCACCGTGGTGGGACGGTAGGTGGCGAACAGGTTGGCCCACGGGTGCGAGATCTGCAGCATGCCCTGCGGTTGCCGGCTGCGGTCGGGCAGGCCGCGGTAGGCGAGGTCGGTGAAGCGGAACGACGACATGACGCGCAGGTCCTCGCGCGGCGTCATGAAGTGCTGCATCTCGAACGTCTGCCCCCAGCGCTCGACGCGTTTGCGCGTCACGCGGCCGTCGGGCAGGACCGTCACCTGATCCACCATCTGCACCTGCGTCTGCGCGTAACCGTTCAGACCCTGCGCGCCCACCGCCGCCGGCACGAGCGCCAGCAGCGCGAGCGGGGCGAGGATGCGAAGGTCAACGCGCATAGTTCACCGTGTAGCTCTCGGTGCCATGACAGGTGGGACCGCACGTGCCGCCGTTGGTGGTGCGCGTGTACGTGTTGAGGCCCGGGTTGCGGCCGGTCACGAGCAGGAACGGCAGCGTCGAGGAGCCGTGCGTGACGTGGCAGCTCGCGCACGGCACGCGCTCACCGACGACGTGATCGACGTGGCCCATGCTGAACGCGGGGCGGTTGAACCGCGACGCCTGCTGCTGCGCGTTGGTCGCCGACGGGTTCGCGTAGGTGTTGTAGCTGTGGCACTGGAAGCAGAGCTCGTTCGACGCGGTGGTGCGCGACGCGGGCGACGGGCTGTACGGCGCCTTGAGCAGGTACTGGTAGGTGGAGCCGTGCGGGCCCTTCGTGAGGCCGAAGTCGCTGCCGTGGCAGCTGGCGCAGCGCGTGATCGAGGTCGCGGTCCAGCCGTTCACGAACGACGCCGCGGCGATGTTGGGGTTCTTGCCCGTGGCCTCGACCGGGTGGTACGACGGGTTCGCGGGATTGAGCACGCGCGCGAAGTCGGTCTGGCCGACCGGCGCGGTGGTCCACGACGAGTGGCACTTGAAGCAGAGCTGGTACTCGGCGACCGGACCTGTCGTGGTGTCCGAGGCTGTCAGGAACGTGTAGGTGGGGATCGTGCCCGCCGCACCGTTGAGCACCGCGACGCGGCTCACGCCGAGCGTGCTGCGCGACGCCTCGTTGCCCACCGGGCCGCCGAGTCCGTCGGCGCGCGCCACGTGCGGGTTGTGGCAGTCCTCGCACTCCGAGTGGCGCAGGTTCACGGGCGTGCGCGCGAACGCGGCCGGCGTGCTCTCGCCCGGGCCCGCGTGGCGACCGGTGAAGTCCGTGACCGGATGGCGGTACGGCTTGTTCAGGTCGGTGAGCACGTTGTCCACCGCCGGCGCACCGTCGTGGCAGGCGAGGCACGCCTTCTCCTCGCGCTGAACCATGAGGCGCGGGATCACGCCGGTGGCGTCGCTGTAGCCGTGCGGGTCGTGGCAGTTCTGGCACATGCCCACGTCGGTCGCGGGCCGCGCGGGTGGGTCGGGCCCCGGCCACAGCATGGAGCGGCTCGCGCCGTGCGCGCTGCCGGTGAAGAGCGGCAGCCCGGCGTAGCTCCTGTCGGTCCAGGCGGCGGTGTGGCAGCTCGCGCACAGCGCGTTGTCGTTGGGCGCGAGCAGCAGGCCCGGCTGCGGCGTGACGCCCTCGCCGTGCATGGTGTGGCAGCCCTCGCACGACGAGGCGTGTCCGGCCTGCGCGGCGATGGCGGGGATGTCCTGGGGCGAGCGCGTGATCCAGCGCACCGGGTTGCGGCGCGCGAGCACGGCTCCTGCGGGAACGAGGCCGAGCGCGAGCACGGTCAGCGTGAGCACACGGAACGCCAGTCGCTGCGTTCTCGTGACCTCTCTCCGCGGTGCGCGCATCGTCGCCTCCACTCCGGTGTTCGGGGGTCCCGCCGGGCGCGTCATCCGCGCAGGGGTCCGGCGGCTCCGGCGGGCCGGCCCCACGAGCGGGGCCGGCTCCCGGTACTCCTTCGCGGCACTAGCCGCCCTGCGTGTGGCACTGGCGGCAGAGGTCCTTGTACACGCCGCCGTCACCGTCCTCGGTCACCGTCGCGCCCGTGCCGGTCATGAAGATCAGACCGAACGGGTTGCGGTTGCCGTGGGCCTTGTGACAGCTCATGCACGACGGCGTCACCGTGTTGTCCGCGGTGGTGCCGTTCCACAGGCCCTGCGAGTCCATCACCTTGACGCGGTTGGTGAGGCCGTTGAAGCGCGTCAGGCTCGAGATGAACGTGGCGTTCGGCGTGCCGATGTTCACGTCGGCGGTGGGGTGACGCTTCCACGGGTTGGTGTTCGAAGCGGTCACGCCGCCCGACTGGCCACCCATGTTCGCGGCGCCACCCGAGCCGTGGAAGTCCACGTGGCAGTTCTGGCACCACTGCCCGTACTTGCTCGAGTTGGTGTTGGGCTCGTTGTAGTCCACGTCGGTCTCACCGTACGAGTGCGGCGCGCGCTCGAACACGTCCTTGGTGAGGTCGTTCGTGGTGATGGCGTACGTCAGCGTGTCACCGGCGAAGATCCCGCGGTTGAGCAGGTTGCGGTACGTGGTCGCACCGTGCTGCGCGTGGCAGCTCGAGCAGACCAGACCTTCCGCGGTCGGCACGTACGCGCTGCCGGCCCCGCCCGGAGGCAGGTCCGTGGAGTGCAGCGTGTGCCCGTCGATCTCCTCGTAACCCAGATCGTTGGGGATGGTTCCGGCCTTGGCGTTCAGACCGCCCGCCAACCGGCGCTGATTCGACGCGCTCGCTCCGAACACGTCCGGCGCGAACGCCTGACCGTCGTGGCACGAGAGGCACATCTTGGTCTCCGTGTCGCGAAGCAGGTCAGGGTGCGGGCCGCTCGCGCTGAGCGGGGGGAACAGCGTGCCACTCCCACTGTAGGTGTGGGCCTGGCTTGCGTGCGCCACGTGACAGTCGGTGCACACCAGACTCGCGCCGGAGTGGAAGTCGCCGGCGAAGGCGGACGCCCCGACACCCATCGTGATCACGACGGCGAAGAGGATGGTCAGGCGTCTCATGGTTGGGCTCCTTTACAGGGTCGGGTGAAGGTGATGCGGGTCTCGCCCCGCGACCGTCTCCCGGGCGGTCGCGCGCGTGTTTCGGGTCATCTCAGCCACAGGACCTGGAACCGGCTGCCCGATTTCTCGGCCAGCGCCAGCGTCCCGCGACCGTCTCCAGCGAGTGCACTCGGTTCACGGAACTCGCCCAGTCCCACCCCGGCGCCGCCGAACGTCCCCACGAACGTCCCATCGGTGCCGAAGACCTGGACGATCTGACGGATCGCGTCACTCACGCACACCCGCTGGCCGGGCAGGAACGCCAGACCCGAGGGGAGCGAGAAGTGACCCGGCCCGAGCTCGTGGCGGCCGAAGCCGTACGCGAACGAGCCGTCCTGCTGGAACACCTGCACGGCGTACCTCGTGGCCGCACAGGTCACGAACACCCTGCCCGTGGAGTCCACGGCCAGAGCGGTCACGTCCTGGAGTTGCCCGGGCTCGAGCCCGGTGACGCCCCAGCTCGCGAGCGGACGGAGCGCGGCGTCGTACACGTGGATGCGGCCCTCGCCACGGCTCGCGACGAGCACGCGACCGTCGGGGGCCACGGCGATCGCGCCCGGGCCCACGCGGCCGTCGGCGCGGTCGTCGGGGGCGGGCAGCGTGACGCGGCGGATCGTGCGACCGCGGTAGTCGAGCACCGAGACCCATGGGGCCTTGAAGTCCGAGACGAGGAGTTCACCGGTGTTGGTCACGGCCAGCGCGATGGGCTCGCCCGGGACGTTGCGGCCGTCGGGGCCCGGCACCTCGTGCGTGAAGAACCCCTTGGGCCACGTGCGGTAGTCGAAGTACTCGACGCGCCCGAGTCCGGTGTTGGCCACGATCACCTCGCCGTTCGCGGGGTCGATCGCGATCGCGCGCGGGCGCATGAACGGCTGTCCGCGGTGGGCGACCCCCATGACGTGCAGCGAGTCGGGCGTGATCACCGGAGCGCCAGCCTGCGCCGTGGACACGAGCGCCAGCAGCAGCGTGATCAAGGCACCGACTCGGCGGGCATGACGCTCGAGCGCAGCCTCGCGCTCGAGCGCCGCCTCGCGCAGCAACCGCGCCGCCAGGTCGTGCAGGCGCGGCATCGGGTCACCGTTCGGCGTGGAGAGCGAACGAACGGTGTCCTGCAGAGTCGTTGCGGCGTGTGCGGGACGGAGCCCCCGGGCGCGCGCGGGGCGCGAGAGGGGGCGGCGTACCTGTCCGGTCCGAACGCTCATGTGGGGACCTGCCTGCTCGCTGGCCTTCGGCGGGGCCCCGATGCGAGCGGCGGGATCCCGGCGCCGTGGGGGGCGCATGG
>JBEGJG010000069.1:0-8714 GCA_041184705.1 Candidatus Eiseniibacteriota bacterium | reverse complement strand
GCCGTCCACCGCCAGCACGACGCCGATGCGCCGCGTCGTCACGTTGCGCAGCACGATGGAGTACGAGGCCCCCTCGCGCGCCTGCAGGTAGCGCCGATCGTCGCTGGAGCCGCGGTCGTAGAGCGGCACAGCCGACTCGTCCACGCGCACCTGGACGTCCACGGCGCGGCCCTCGGTCCAGTACTCGAACGACGATGGGGCGATGCGATCGTCGGGCCGCACGCGCTCGGAGCGCGCGAAGGCGGGGGGGACGGCGAGGGCGAGGGACAGGGCGAGTGCGGCGAGCGACCGGTAGCGGACCGACATGGCGACCTCCCGGGGTGAAGGGTTCATGGAGGGGATTCGCATGAACTACGCCAGTGGCCGCAGCCTATTCCCCGAGGCGCGAGCCCATGTCGGGACAAGGGTTTGCGCGAACCACCCTCGGACACAGGCGACGCATGCGCGCCACACCCCGCGGCGGCCCGGCCGCACGCCCCGGAACACGAACGCCGTCCCGCCGAGCGACGGCGGGACGGCGTCCGGGAGAAGGGGCGTTCAGACGCCCATGATGCGGTAGCCGGCGTCCACGTACAGCACCTCGCCCGTGATGCCGCTCGACATGTCCGAGAGCAGGAACAGCGAGGCCTTGGCGACCTCCTCCTGCGTGATGTTGCGCTTCAGCGCGGCGCGCTCGGCGTGGTCCTTGTACATGCCCGTGAAGCCACGGATGCCGCGTGCGGCCAGCGTGTTGACCGGCCCGGCGCTCACCGCGTTGACGCGGATGGCCTTCGGTCCGAGCTCGTACGCCATCTGGCGCGTGGCCTGCTCGAGCACCGCCTTGGCGCTGCCCATCACGTTGTACGACGGCACCGCACGCTCGGCCGCGAGGTACGACAGCGACACCACGTTGGCGCCATGCTTCTCGAGCAGCGGCAGGCAGCGGTTCGTCACGTTGAGCAGCGAGTACGCGCTCACCTCGAGCGCCAGCCGGAAGCCCTCGCGCGAGGTCGCCACGAACGAGCCCTCGAGGTCCTCCTTCTGCGCGAACGCCACGCCGTGGACCAGCGCCTCGATCGAGCCCCAGCGCTCGCCCAGCTCGCGTGCGACCGCGTCGATCTGCGCGTCGTCGGTGACGTCGCACGGCAGCACGAGGCTGCCCGGCATCTGCGCGGCCAGCTCCTCGACGCCACCCTTCAGACGCTCGCTCGCGTAGGTGAGGCACACCGACGCGCCGGCCGCGTGCAACTGCTGCGCGATCGCCCACGCGAGGCTGCGGTGGTTGGCGACTCCGAGGACGAGGGCGTGCTTGCCGCTGAGGTCGAGCGTGAACATGCGTCGGGCTCTCCGTGCGGCCGGCGGCGGGGGCCGCACGGCGGGATCGGGTACGGGCCGCGGGGGCGGCCGAGCGTCAGGGCTGCTTGCGCGACTCCCAGACGCGGATGGGCAGGATGATCACCTGGATGCCGGCGAACTGCAGCCGGCGCTGGATGCTGAACGCCGTCTCGTGGTGGAGCGTGCGCGTGAGCAGGTTCTCGCGCTGGAACACGAGCTGACCCGCGAACACGATCGATCGGCGGAACTCCTTCTGCAGGTCGTGGCAGATCTGCTCGAGCTCCTCGATGAGGTCGGTGCCCAGGGTGAACCGGTACTCGGCGTAGTAGCCCATGCGCTGGGCCAGCTCGACGTAGCGCTCGAGGCCGTCCTGCACCTTGGACTCGAGCGACTTCATGGCCTCGGTGCCCTTGAACTGGCCCGAGTCCACGAGGCCCACCGACACGAACACGAAGTTCTTGAAGTGGCGCGGGAACATGCGCTGCACGCTCAGCAGGGTGTGGATGCCCAGGCCGGCGTAGGACTCCACCAGCACCACGGCGGTCGGACCGTCGGGGGCCAGCTCGGGCGCGTTCTCGCGCGCGGGCATGGGCAGGTCCTGCAGCGTCTCGTCGAGGCTCGACAGCACGCCGCGCACGCGGTGGTAGTGCGCGCGCACCGCGACGCAGACCAGGATGAACGCGCCCGTCACCGCCAGTGTGAGCCAGCCGCCGTGCGAGAACTTGATCACCGAGGTGGTGATGAGGATGCCGCCGGTGACCAGCGTGCCGAGCGAGGCCAGCAGGATGCGCCGCCGCCAGTGCGCCTCGACCCGTCGCACGTCCCACCAGTGTCGCACCATGCCGGCCTGCGACAGCGTGAAGGTGAGGAACACGTTGATCGAGTACATGACGACGAGGATCTTCACCGAGCCCTGCGTGTAGAGCAGCGTGAGCGCGGCCGCGGCACCCATGGCGAGGATGCCGTTCTGGGTCACGAGGCGCTCGGAGAGGTGCGCGAACCGCTTGGGCACCCACTGGTCCACGGCCATGGCGGCGAGCGTGGCCGGACCGGCCACGAACCCGGTCTGGGCGGCCACGAACAGCAGGGCGCCCTCCGAGAGGAGCGTGAACACCACCACCGCGGTGCCGATCGCGACCCCGCCGACCACCCAGTCGTTCGTGAGCGTGCTCCACAACGAGGCGTTGAGCGTGCGGCCGGGCTCGTGCGAGACGTCGTTGAGCAGGTAGCAGAGCAGGATGCCGCCGGCCGTGAACGCGAGCGAGGCGGCCATGTAGGCCATGGTCTTCTTGCCGGTCTCGACGCGCGGCTCGCGCAGGATGCCGGTGCTGTTCGAGACGGCCTCGATGCCGGTGAACGTACCGCCGCCGAGCGAGTACGCCTTGAGGAACAGGGCCATCACGCCCAGCATGCCGAGTTCGCTCTGGGCCGCGTTCGTGTCGGCCGCGGTGGCCGCCAGCAAGGGCCCGAAGTCGTGCACGTGGGTGAGGATGCCGTACAGGATGAGCGCGAAGTGCGTGACCACGAAGGCCACGAAGATCGGCATCAGGACGGTGACGGATTCCTTGAGCCCGCGCAGGTTGAGCCCGGTGAGGCCCACCACGACCGCGACCTCGGCGGGGACCTTGTATTGGGCGTAGGTGGCGGGGAGGAACGAGAACAAGGCGTCCACACCCGAGGCCACCGAGATCGCGATGGTGAACACGTAGTCCACCACCAGCGCACCACCCGAGACCAGACCGGGTTTCTCGCCGAGCAGCTTGGTGGCGACCAGGTAGCCACCACCACCGCTGGGGAACAGTTCGATGATCTGCGTGTACGACGCGCTGATCAGGAACACGGTGAGCACCATGGCCACCGTCAGGTACAGTGCCAGATGCGTGTGGGAGCCGAGGGCGAGGAACGCCTCCTCGGGGCCGTAGGAGGACGACGACAACCCGTCCGAGCCCAGGCCGACCCAAGCGAAGAACGCGACGAGCGCGAGTTGATGATGGATGCGGGGGTCGAGGACGTTCCGGCGACCGCCGAGGAGTAGGCTACGCAATCGTTCGAGCACGGCGTGACGCTACGCATTCGCCCCGCGCGTTTCAAGCCGGGCGCGGGCGAACGGGTCCGCCGAGGGAGGTGCGATGCGGGACAAGCGGGTGGCGGGCCCCCGGAAGCCCAAGGTGAGAACGGGCGGCGGGGCGGTCCCGCGCGCGGCTGCGGTCGCGCCGGCGGGCGTGCCGCGCTGGCGCAGCCTGAGCGCGGTGACGCGCGCCATCGTGACCTGCGAGGCCTGCCCGCGGCTGCGCGCGCACTGCGCCCGGGTCGCGATCGAGAAGCGTCGCGCCTACGCCGACCACGAGTACTGGGGGAGGCCCGTGCCGGGGTTCGGCGACCCCGAGGCCCGGCTGGTGATCGTGGGATTGGCGCCCGGCGCGCACGGTGCGAACCGCACCGGTCGCGTGTTCACGGGCGACTCGAGCGGCGACTGGTTGTACGAGGCGCTGCACCGCACCGGCTTCGCGTCGCAGCCCACCAGCGTGTCGCGAGACGACGGCCAGCGACTCGACGGCTGCTGGATCACCTGCGCGGCGCGCTGTGCGCCGCCCGACAACCGTCCCGAACCCGACGAGGTCGCACGTTGTCGCCCGTACCTCGAAGCCGAGTTGCGTCTGCTGCGCCGCACGCGCGTGGTGCTGACGCTCGGTCGTGTGGGGCACGAGGCGTGGTTGCGCGCGAGCGGGTGGTGGGACCGGCTGCCCGCGCGCGAGCGGCCCGCGTTCGGGCACGGCGCCGAGCACGCGTTCCCCGACGGCCCGGTGCTCATCGCGAGCTTCCACCCAAGCCGGCAGAACACGCAGACCGGACGGCTCACGCGCGCCATGTGGCACCGCGTCTTCGAGCGCGCCCGCGAACTCGTGGGCTGAGGGACGGCTCCACCGTCACCTTCGCGCTGTCCCGCAACGCCCTGCGCGCGGCCGCGTTGCGGAGGTCGAGAAATTGCCGTTGACGATGCGCGTGCGAGCGGGCAAGGTGCCCCCCACATCTCTTGGGTGCCCCGCGCTCCGCGGGGGAAAAGGGAAGCGGGTGAGAATCCCGCGCGGTCCCGCCACTGTGATGGGTGACCGTGCATCCTCGACCACCGGTTCGCCGGGAAGGTGGATGCACGCCGGTCGCGCCGACGCTCCGCGTCGCGAGGTCGGAAGCCCTCAGTCAGGAAACCTGCCCGAGAGCCATGGCCCCGACGCCCCGAGGCAGGGCGCAACGGTTCGAGCCGTCCGCGGCTCCCGTGCGCGTCCGTCCCCGGAGTGCCGGAGCCCGTTCGATCGCGGTGCGAAGGACGCCGACATCGATGACCACGGCTCTGTTGCTCTGGGCCGCCGTGCTCGCGGCGGACCCCTCACATCCCATTCGCGTGCGCGACGACGCGGTGGCGCTCCCCGACTCG
This sequence comes from Candidatus Eiseniibacteriota bacterium, assembly GCA_041184705.1. Taxonomy (GTDB): domain Bacteria; phylum Eisenbacteria; class RBG-16-71-46; order RBG-16-71-46; family RBG-16-71-46; genus JAIOPA01. The sequence goes on along the minus strand of JBEGJG010000069.1, from coordinate 3,967 downwards.
GGGGCGTCCACCGACGAGTCGCACATCCCGCTTCACGCCGCGTCGCGCACGCAACATCTCCCACCGCCCGTCGTGACCCTTCCGACGGTGCGCGTGGACGCCTCGGTCGAGCGCGCGCGCAGGCGCGCGCCGACCGCCTTCGTCACCACGCTGCCCGCACGACGCGACGTGCACGCGGTGAGCTCGCTCGCCGATGCGCTGGTCGAGGCCGCCGGGGTGCGCGTGACCCAGTACGGCGGCATGGGCGCGTTCTCCACCATGTCGCTGCGCGGTGCCCCGCCCGGCCACGTCACCGTCCTCTTGGACGGCGTGCCGCTGACGTCGGCCGCGAGCGGCGTGACCGACCTGGCCGACGTGCCCGCCGCCGCCGTGGGCGCGATCGAGTTGTACCGCGGGGCCGCGCCGGTCGCGATGGGTTCGCCCTCGCCGGGCGGGCTCGTGAATCTGGTGACCGCGCCGGGTCCGGGTGTGCGCACGGTGCGCGTCGCGGGGGGCTCGTGGGGCACGGGTGAGGCGACGGCCGATCTGGGCGCTCGACACGGGTCGTGGTCGCTGCTCGCGCACGGGGGCTGGCAGGGTAGTGCGGGCGACTTCCGCTACCGCGACGACAACGGCACGCCGCAGGAGCCGTCCGACGACACCATCGAGCGTCGGCGCAACGCGCGCTACGCCGCCGCCACCGCGCTCGCGCGCGCCACGTGGGCGCCCGAGGGCCCGGTGCGCGCGGCGCTGCACGCCGAGGGGTTCCGGCGGTCGCAGGGCGTGCCCGGCGCGGGCTCGGTGTCCGCACTCGAGGCGCACTACGCCTCGGATCGCATGACGCTCGCGACCGACGTGCAGGTGGGCGAGGGCTCGCGTGCGCTGAACCTGCGCGCGAGCGAGTCGCGCCGTCGGCAGCGTCTGCGCGACACGCTGGGCGAACTGGGGTTCGGGCGCGTGGACACCGACGAGCGGTTCGCGGACCGCGCGGTCGCGCTCGATGCGCGCGTGCCCGCACCGTGGCCGGGCCTCGCGATCGCGCCCGGGCTCGAGGCGCGTCACGAGCACGCCGATCCGGCCGCGCCCAGCGCGGGACTCACCGATCCGCCGCGCAGCACGCGCTCCACGCGCTCGGCATGGCTCGCGCTCGATCAGCGTCTGTTCGGCGACCTCGTGCTGCTGCACGCGGCGCGGCGCTGGGACGAACAGCGCGAGACCGTGAACGACACGCGCATCGTGGGCACCGTGCGCACGCGCACCACGGAGCGAACGTTGAACGCCCCGCAACTCGGCGCACGCCTGCGCGCGGGGGGTGGGCTCGAGGTGCGTGGCAACTGGTCGCGCTCGGCCCGGGCCCCGGGCTTCGACGAGTTGTTCGGCATCGACGGCTCGGTGGTCGGTAACCCGCTGCTCGTGCCCGAGTCGGCCGAGTCCTGGGACGCGGGGTTGTCGTGGGACGCTCGGGTGTCCGACGCCACCGTGCGCGTCGAGTGGTCCACGCACGCCTCGCACGCGCGCGACCTCATCCTCTTCGAGAGGAGCTCGCCCCGCGGCGCACGCCCCGTCAACGTGGGCGCGGCGCGCATCCGAGGCGAGGAGGCCGCGGTGCGCGTGGCCTGGCGCGGCTGGGAACTGGCGGCCTCGAGCGCATGGTTGAGCGCCGTGGACCGCGGCTCGGTGCCCTTCTACGCCGGGCGCCGCCTGCCGCAGCGCCCCGCGCGCCAGGCGTTCGCGCGCCTGGCGTGGCGGCCCGGACGCTGGCGCGTCGCCACCGACGTCGAGTACGTGGGCGAGTCCTACCTCGACCGCGTGAACTTCCGGCCCGCGCCCGCGCGCACGCTCGTCGGCGTCTCGGCCGGCGTGCGCGTGGGGCGTGCCGACCTGTTGCTCGAAGGCCGCAATCTCGGCGACGTGCTCGCCGAGGACGTGGCCGGTTTCCCGCTGCCCGGACGCACGCTGCGCGCCGCCCTCACCTGGGACCTCGCGCCGCGTGACGTCGCGGATCCCTGACGTCCCCTTCGCCCGTGCGCCGGTCCTCGCATCCCCATCCCGCTCCATCACCTTCGCTTCGTGAGGTCGTCTTGAACACCCCGCTCCGCACCACCGTCGCACGGGCCCTCTTCGCGCTCGCCCTCGCCACCGCGGCTCACGCCGCACCCATCGCGTTCGTGGTGGAGTCCGACTTCTCGACGGGCTCGTTCAGTCGCTACGACGGCGCCACCGGGGTCGCGTCGTGCGATCGTGCGCCGGCCCACTCCGATGCGCGCGTGCGCACGTACGGCGGGCAGGTGTTCGTGGTGAACCGTTTCGGAGCCGACAACATCACCGTGCTCGACGGTGGTACCTCGGCGTTCGTCCGCCAGTTCTCGGTGGGCAACGGCGCCAACCCGTACGACATCGCGTTCGCCTCGGGCACGCAGGCGTACGTGACGCGCTACGAGTCGTCGGCCCTCTGGGTGGTGAACCCCTCGACCGGTGCGCAGACGGGCACCGTGTCGCTGGCCGCGCTCGCCGACGCCGACGGCATCCCCGAGATGGACCGTGCGATCGTGGTCGGGCCGCTGCTGTTCGTGTCGTTGCAGCGCGTGGATCGCACGAACGGCTTCCAGCCCACCGACACCTCGCTCGTGGCCGTGGTGGACACGCGCACGAACACGCTCGTGGACTGCGACGCCGCGCGTCCCGGGGTGCAGGGCATCGTGCTGCCGCTCACCAACCCCGTGACGCCGTTCGTGCTCGACGTGGCTCGCTCGCGGCTCTACCTCGGCTGCGTGGGCTCGTACGGCGTGGCCGACGGCGGTGTCGTGGCGATCGATCCGGTGACGCTCACCGCGGCCGGCGTGGTCGCGCCCGAGTCCGCGCTGGGTGGCGACGTGCTCGACCTCGTGTGGGGCGGTGACGACCGCGCGTTCGCGATCGTGGCCGACGGCTCGTTCAACACGGCCCTCGTGCGCTGGTCGCGCACCACCGGTGCGGCCGTGCAGACGCTCTACGCGCCGGGCGGCTTCTCGCTCGCCGACGCCGAGCTCACCCCCGACGGGAGCGAGGTCTGGGTGTGCAACTCGAGTTTCGGCTCGCCCGGCGTGCGGCGCTTCGCGGCCACCACGGGGGCGGCGACCGGCTCCGTGCTCGCGTGCACGCTGCCGCCGCAGGGCATCGCGTTCCCCAGTGGCCCGGCGCTCGACGTTCCGCCGCTCGCCGCCGGTGGGCGCGTGGCGCTGTCGGCCCCGGTGCCCAACCCGGCCCGTGGCCCGGTGCGCCTGTCGTTCGCGATGGCGCCCGGTTCGGGGGCGGGGCGCGTCGAGGTGCTCGACCTCGCCGGGCGCCTGGTGCGGACGTGGGAGGCCGGTTCGGGCGCGACCGGGTCCGCGATCGAATGGGACCTCGCCGATGCCGCGGGGCGGCGCGTGGCCCCCGGCGTGTACCGGGTGCGCCTGCGGATGGGTTCCGAGCAGGTCTCGCGTTCGGTATTGGTGCTCCAGTGAACAGTAGGACCCGCCGGGTGCAGGACCGCTGAACCCGAAGCGGCGCAGGCGGGGTCCAGCACGGGAATTCGTTCTCGTACGGCAGGGTGGGATGTCATGATGAGGTTAGGCCGCCGCCGCGCGGGCCCTCGAGTTGCGCGGACGGCGCCGTCTTCCGGATCAGCCCACCGGAAGGCCGACATATCCCCGGAGTGCACCCCTAACCCACTCCGGTGACGATGCGGGGACCGGCGCGAGCCGGTCCCCGTCCTTTTCCCGAGGATTGTGCGGCGAAGATTGTTGAGGGCACGACGCGTGCATTGACGTGAGGGCATGACGGCCGAGGCCATCCCCTTCGTGCCCCCTCACTGTCCGCGAACCGATTGCCGCTACCACCGTTGCGCCACCGGCTGGCGCTGGGTGCGGTTCGGGTTCTACACCCGTCGGGCGTCGCCGCGTCGCATCCCGCGTCTGCGCTGCGTCGCCTGTGGACGCACCTTCAGCAGCCAGACGTTCTCCACCAC
>JBEGJG010000068.1:0-8853 GCA_041184705.1 Candidatus Eiseniibacteriota bacterium | reverse complement strand
GGGCGAGATCGTGCCCTCGGTGGTGTCATCGCTCGAGACCGGGATGGTGACCGGGGCCGACGGCATGCTGGTGAGCACGACCGTGAAGGTCGCCGGGGTACCGTCCTCGGCCGTGACGAGACCGGCCGCCGGGGTCGCCGTCGCGTCCGCGACGTCGTTGTCCGCGTTGTCCACCGTCAGGTCGTCCACGGCGACGGTGTCGAAGATCGGGTCACTGCTGACGAGATCACCCGTGAGCACCGTCCAGGACTGCACGCCGTCCACGATCACGTCGTTCACGCCGTTGAGCGTCACGACCTGGTCCACGTTCCAATCGGCCGCGGTGAACGTGAGGCTGGTCGGCGAGACGGCGCCCTCGGTGGTGTCCGAGGAGGCCAGCGAGAAGGTGACCGCCGCCGCCGGCATGGCCGTGAGGCGCACGTTCACCGTGGAGAAGCCACCGTTCTCGTCCGTGGTCAGGCCGAGCACGGGGTCGAACGCCACGCCCGCCACGTCATCGTCGGCGTTGGTGACGAAGACGTCGGCCGGGTCCATGGTGTCGTAGTTCGGGTCGGCGCTGGTCGCGGCCGCAAGGACGATCGAGAACGGGGTGTCGCCGTCCACCACGAAATCGTTCACGCCCGAGACCGTGACGGTCTGCGGGACGTTCCAGTTCGAGGCGGTGAACGTGAGCGTGTCCACGTCCGTCACACCCTCGGTCGCGGTGTCCGTGGCGAGCGTGATGACCACGTCGGCCACCGGCTCGGTGTCGAGCTGGACCGTGAACACGTCGCTGCCGCCGGCCTCGGTGGTCGCGAGTCCGCCGGTGGGAGTGACGGTGATGCCCGCCACGTCCTCGTCGGTGTTCGAGACGGCCACGTCGTCGGCGTCGCGCCCGTTGTACTTGGGATCGGAGCTGACCGCGGGCTGGAGCTCGAGCGTCCAGGCCTGATCGCCGTCCATGACGAAGTCGTTGACGCCCTTCACCCACACGGTCTGGGGGATGTTCCAGTCGGTCGAGGTGAAGGTGATGCTCGGGACGGTCGGAGCGCCCTCGGTCGGATCCAGGCTCACGAGCCCGATCGTGACCGGCGAGGACGGACGGTACTCGAGCACGACCGTGAACGAGGCGCTGTCGCCCGGTTCACTGGTGACGAGGCCCGCGGTCGGCGACACGATGATGCCGTAGGCGTCGGTCGACGTGAACGCCCCCGAGAACTCCGAGGTGTTGTTCAGCGCGAGCGAGGTCGCGGTCATCGAGACGGACTCACCCAGGTTGACGACACCGGTGAGGAGCGTGTCGATGGCGAGCTGACCGAGCCCGTCGGTGCTGCCGTTGAACGCCGCCACGAAGCGCGCGCCCTCGCCGTTGCCCGAGGCATCGGCGAGCGGGCTCGCGAACAACTCGAAGCGGAACGCCGTGTTCGCCGTGCTCTCGAACGTGCCCTGGAGACGGACGTCCTGCTCCGAGGTGCGCGCCAGCGTCACGTCCGGGAAGTTCTGCAGGCCGTTCGGGCCCGTGTCGGCGTCGCCGGGGTCGTTCGCCGTGATGCCGTCGGCGAGCAGGTCGATGCCGAGGAGAGCGTTGTCGTCGATCGCGTTGCGCAGCAGCGAGACGCCATCCACGTTGAGCATCGTGGCGATGCCGCTGCCACCGTTGTTCTTGATCTCGTTGCCCGTCCCGGCGACGACGCCGCCGATCTGCAGGTTCAGGCCGCCGAAGAGATCGGACACCAGGATGCCATTCCCCGCGTTTCCGAGCGGGGAGCCGTTCGCGTCGACACCGATGCCGTTCCCGCGGATGACGTTGGCGAAGCCCGAGACCTCGATGCCGGCGCCGGTGTTGCCCGAGACGAGATTGCGGGCACCGGCCGAGGCCCCACCCACCGTGGTGTTGTCGCCGGTCACGAGGATCGCGGCGAACGTGCCGCCGAGGTCGCCGTTGGGGACCGCCGCGGTGCCCGTGGCGTTCGTACCCACCCAGTTACCACGGACGACCGACTGCGACGACAGGAACTCGACCCGGATGCCGTGGTTGGCGTTGCCCGAGACGACGTTGCGCTGGCTGGCCGAGGTCCCACCCACGATGGCGCGGTCCGTCCAGACCTCGATGCCGTCGGTGCCGTTGGCGAGCGCTGCGGTACCGGTGGCGTCGAGACCGATCCAGTTGCCCTGGATCACGGCGTCCACGTCGTTGACCGAGATGCCCGAGGCGCCGAAGCCGCTCACGATGAGGCCGCGGATGACGCAGTCGGGCGACTGCACGAGCAGGCCGTTGGCCCCGAACGTCGCACTACCGTCGAGCATGACGATCGGGTCCTGCGACCAACCGGGCTGGTTCTGGGCGTCGATCGACACCGTGGCGTCGAGCGGCGGCAACGTGGACTGCAGCGCGATGCTCGCCACGCCACCGACGAAGTAGTCGTTCGAGGCGCGCAGCCCGGGTGCCGCGGTGCCGTTCGAGATCATGAACACGGCGTTGTCCACGCCGGGAGTGAGACCGTCCTGGGCCAGACCGGTGTGGTCGAGGCCCGAGGCGTTGATGAGGAACTGGCGGAACGAACCCATGCCGTCGTCGTTCGTGTTGCTGACGACGTTGAAGCTGAAGCCGAAGTCGATCCCCGTGAGGATGCTGTTCGAGGTGGGGACGTTCACCACCACCGCGGTCTGCGCGTAGCCGACCGGGCCGGACACGAACTGGAACGTGACGGGATCGATGAAGTCGTTGCTGCCCGCGTCGGGCGCGTCGATCTGGGCCGGAAGGTGGCCGCCGACGAGGTTCGTCACGGGAATCTCGGTGACTCCCGGTCGCTCGGTCGCGAACGTGGGCACGGCGAGGTGCAGCCCCGGCGAGTAACCCAGCCGGCTGCTCGTCACCGAAGCGCACACCACGCGCACGATATAGGAGCCCGCGTTGAGGCCGTTGAGGCTGTAGGCCCCCAACGTGTCGATGTTCGAGGCCCCCGCGAACTCGCCGGTGGCGAGGTCGAAGGCCTCGATTCGGGCATCGAGCACCCCGATGCCGCCCGAGGTGATGAGGTCGCGTCCCGCGCCTCCCCCGTAGTTCAGGTCCTCGAACACGGTGCCCTGGATCTTGGCAGCCGCATGCGCGTCCACCGGAGCGAACACGGCGGCGAGCACGGTCAGCAGACCGAGACAGCCGAGCAGCGCACCGCGCCGCAGGTGGTGGGATCCGAGCTCGACGAGTGCGGTCATCCCGGTATCCTTACCGAGACCCTTCCGACCGTTCGTCCGGGAGAGGAGAAGCGCTCGCATATCCGTCCTTTCGAGGCCTGGTGTCCGTCACCGGCCTGTTGGGGCGTGACTCGCGCAGCAGGGTGCGTACGCGTTCGACGTTCGACCGACCGCTCACCGCACACGTGGGGTGTGACGACTGTGTGCACGACGAGCGGATCGCATGGGGACGCTCCTTGAGGGAGGAGCGCGCACACCGCAGGCGTGAGGCCTGCCTTCGGCGCCCACCGGGTCATCGGCCACTCCTGCGTCGGGCTTGAGTGCCACTCGGTCAACGGCCCCAAACCCGGGACCGGAACGTCACTCGGGCAACCGCTCCCGACAGGCGATGGGCTCCGCGTTCTCCGGCCGGCGCATATATGAATAGGAGTGGCTGCCCGAAAGCGGAGCGCCCGCTCCCGGGACTCGGGAACGGGCGCGACCTGCGCTATGGACGGCGTCTCACGAAGGGGATCTCAATGGGGGGTCCAGTCCGGGTGCGCCGAGAACAACCCGTCCACCCACCCGATCCGCCATGCCAGCCACAGGCCGAACACCACGGAGAGCGCTCCCGTCACCCACCGGGCGGCGCCGAGCCACCGGGTCGAGGCGCGCGAGGCCAGCACGACCGGGGCGGCGAAGGTGGTCGTGACGATCCCCATGCCGACCATGGTGCCGAGCGCGAACACGAGCAGGTAGCCACACGCCGTCCACGGGTCGCGCACGGTGGCGAGCACGAGCAAAGCCACGGCTGCGCTGCCCGCGAGGCCATGCAGGATCCCGACGACGAAGGCGCGGCGCGCGAGCGGCCGGGGCGGCGTGTCCTCGAGTCCGGAGCGCTCCGGGCCCTTGCGCCTCAGGTTGAGCAGCCCCACGCCGATGAGCGCCATCGCCACGACGAACTCCAGAGCGAGGCCCAGTCGTGGGGGGACGACCCAGCCGAACAGGATGATGCAGGCCCCCACCGCCCACAGACTGAGGGAGTGCCCGAGCCCCCACACGAGGCCCAGCCACGCCGCCGGAGCGAGGCGTCCGGTCCGGGTGGTGATGGCGGTGATGGCGATGACGTGATCGGGGTCGGTCGCGTGGCGGAGTCCGAGCAGGAATCCGAGTCCGAGCACCGACCACGAACCGAGGTCGAGAAGGTTCATGAAGGGATGCGTGTAACCCATTGGGCTGGAGTGCGCAAGCACGGTCGCTCACGGCCGGGCCGGTGACGTCGGGCCCGCCGCCCCCAGCGCCCGAGGGATCAGGGCTGTGCGCCGACCTCGGCGAGCAGGGCGTCCACCCGGGCCAGGAGCTCGTCGGGCGTGAAGGGCTTCTTGAGGAGCGGGAGCCGCCCCTCGCGCACGAGCTCCTGCAGACGGGCCGACCCCAGATAGCCCGAGCACACCAGCACCGGACGGTTCGGATGGCACTCGCGGAAGCGCTCGAGCACGGTCATGGAGGATGCGCCCGGGATGATGCCGTCGAGGCACATCATGCCGAAGCCGGGTCCCTCCTCGAGGATGCGGGCGACCGCGACGTCGCCGTTCGGCGCCTCCACCACCTCGTGCCGTCGCGTGCGCAACGTGGTGACGATGAGCTGGCGTGCGGCGTCGTCGTCCTCGACCACGAGGATGCGCGTCGGTCCTCCGGGCGCGACCGGCGCGGCGGCGCGCGGGGTGCCTCGCGTTCCGGGCGCCGAGGGCAGGAACACCTCGAACGATCCCTGCGTCTCCGAGGTGAAGCGCACGTTCAACGTCCCTCCCGAGCGCTTGACGATGGCGCGAGGCCCTGCGAGCGAGATGGCCATCGCGCCATCCTGATGCGGGCCGAGCGGGTCGCGTGCGGTCTCGAATCGGACGGTCAGTGCGACCTCCTCGCCCGTTCCGGTGTCGGCGGCGTCGGAGACGGTGATGACGATGCGTCCACCGCTCGTCATGAGGTCGCGTGCGGCGAGCACGAGGTTGAACACGATCTGCTGGAGTTCCCCGGGGTCGGCGTTGACGGCCGCCGCCTCGCCGGTCTCGGACTCGACCCGCACGTCGTCGGGCAGGAGCCTCGCGAGCATGCGCGAGGCGTCGGCGACGATGGGCTGCAGTCGCGTCACCCGGGCCGTCTCCGTGCGTTCGCGATGGAGCGCGACCAGACGTTTCGACAGCTCGGCCGCGTTGCGAGCCGCGTCATGGATGGCGGCGTGGGCCTGTCGCCTCTGGTCGGGGCTGACGTCGTCACGGATCAGGAAGTCGTTCCAGCCCAGGATCACGAACAGCGCGTTGTTGAAGTCGTGCGCGATCCCGCCGGCCAGACGCCCCAACGTGCCGTGGCGCTGCGCCTCGATGAGCGCGGTCTCCGATGCGCTGCGCAACGACTCGCTCTCGACACGGCGGCGTGATTCGGTCGCCGCCTCCGAGATTGCGCGATTCTGAGCGGCGAGTGCGTCCTCGAAGCGACGCACCAGCCACGCGGTCACGAACACGACCGCGCTCGTGCATCCGAACCAGATGAGCGTGAGGCGCACCCAGCGCATGAGCGGTGTCGGATCGATGTCGTCGCTGTGGAGATGGGTCGCGCCGAAGAGGTGCAGCCAACCGCCCACGAGCACCGAGAGCAGGGACAACGCCACGAACAGCGGTGCGCTCCCGGGGCCGATGAGGAGCACGGCCACGACGCAGACGCTGAGCAACGGCACGTAGCCGGCGGCCGACGCGCCGTACGCCGCGAACACGAACGGCACCGCGATCAGCAGCGAGAAGAACACCACGAGCGCGCTCGCCCTCGGCGTCCGCACCAATGCCAGCGTCCCGAGCACCACCATGACGATGGCGAGCGGGATGCCCGCCGTGGGCGGTACGGATTCCCGCCAGTAGGTGGCGACCAGCAAGGCGACCGACAGGGTGGTGATCGCCACGAACGTCCTCACCGTGTGCGCGGTGAGCGCGGCACGCCAGTCGGCCAGCGTGGGGCCGCTGTCGGGGGTCGGCCAGAGTCGGTGCCACCAGGGTCCGGATGGGGACATGCGGCGCAGTCTACACGCGCACCCGGGAGGCGGCCACGGCTGGACACCGGGGACGGGATGCGATAATCCCGACACCTCCGCATCGCGTCCCGGCGCCCCCGGGGTCCCTTCCCTCGAGAGTACGAGTCCATGTCCGAGCCGAACACGCCCGCTCCCGCCCCCGAACGCGAGGACTTCATCCGCGAGATCGTGAAGGCCGACGTCGCCGCGGGCCGGGTGGGTCAGGTCGTGACGCGGTTCCCTCCCGAACCCAACGGCTACCTGCACATCGGACACGCCAAGGCGATCTGCCTGAACTTCGGCATCGCCCGCGAGTTCGGCGGACGCTGCAACCTGCGCATGGACGACACGAACCCGACCAAGGAGGACGTCGAGTACGAGCAGTCCATCGCCGCCGACGTGCGCTGGTTGGTGGCGGGCTGGGCGGACCACTGCCTCGTGTACAAGCCGCGCGGTGCGCGCGCCGAGGCCGCGGGGGACGACTTCCACGTTGCGGGAGTGAAGCTCGCCGAGGGTGACGAAGCCGGGCTCGAGCCGTTCCGCGCCTCGGACTACTTCGACGCGCTGCACGCCTTCGCCGTGCGTCTCATCGAGCGCGGGCACGCGTTCGTGTGCGATCACAACGCCGAGGAGGTGGACCGCATGCGCGGTGCTCCCGGTGAGCAGGCGCAGCCGAGCCGGTGGCGCGATCGGCCGATCGCCGAGAGCCTCGACCTGTTCGCGCGCATGCGGGCCGGCGAGTTCCCCGACGGCAGCCGCACCCTGCGCGCGCGCATCGACCTCGGTTCCCCGAACGTCTGGATGCGCGACCCGGTGCTGTACCGCATCCGTCACGCGCGCCACCACAACACCGGCGACGCCTGGTGCATCTACCCCATGTACGACTTCGCGCACGGACTCTCGGACTACATCGAGGGCGTCACGCACAGTCTGTGCACGCTGGAGTTCATCCCGCATCGCGAACTGTACGACTGGCTGCTCGAATCACTCGAGTTACCGCGCCCCCTGCCCCACCAGTACGAGATGGCCCGCCTCAACCTGACCCACACCGTGATGAGCAAGCGCAAGCTGCTGCGGCTGGTCCAGGACGGGCACGTGACGGGCTGGGACGATCCGCGCATGCCCACGGTGAGCGGGATGCGGCGTCGCGGTTACCCCGCCGCCGCGCTACGCGACTTCACCGACCGCATCGGTGTGGCGCGGCGCGAGAACCGCGTCGAACTGGCGCTCCTCGAGCACTGCGTGCGCGAGGACCTGAACCGCTCGGCGCAGCGCCGCATGGCGGTGCTGCGTCCGCTCAAGGTCGTGATCGAGAACTACCCCGAGGGCGAGACCGAGTGGTTCGAGGTCGGCAACAACCCCGAGGACGCCACGGCCGGACAGCGTCGGGTCGCGTTCTCGCGCACCCTCTGGATCGAGCAGGACGATTTCCGCGAGGTGCCCCCGCCCAAGTACTTCCGGCTCTCGCCCGGGACCGAGGTTCGTCTGCGCGGCGCCTACTTCATCCGCTGCACGGGCGTGACGAAGGATCCCGTGACCGGAGAGGTCGTCGAGGTGCGCGCGACCTACGATCCCGAGACGCGAGGGGGCAACGCCCCCGACCAGCGCAAGGTGAAGGCCACGATCCACTGGGTCTCGGCGGGTCACGCCTTCGAGGCCGAGGTGCGGCTGTACGGCCCGTTGTTCACGAGCGAGGTCCCCGACGACCTGCCCGAGGGCGCGGACTTCGCCGACGGGTTGGCGCCCGATTCGCTCGAGGTGCTGCGGGGTTGCCGGCTCGAGGCCTCGCTGGCCGAGGCGGTCCCGGGTCAGCCGCTGCAGTTCGAGCGGGTGGGGTACTTCGTGGCGGACGGTCGCGACTCGAGTCCGGGCGCACCCGTGTTCCTGCGCACGGTGACGCTCAAGGACGCCTGGGCTCGAGCGGAGAAGCGCTCGGGCTAGATTGTGCGGCGAAGATTGTTGACGCCCCCGGTGAGGCTCGCGCCCGCCGGGGGCGTTCGCTTGTCTCACACCGCCAGCTTCAGCTCGTGTCGGCGTTCGTTGCGCACCCGGGCCGTGCGCACCTTGCCGCGGTAGTAGTCGGCGTACGTCTCGGGCAGCCCCACGCGCGTGGGGAACGCTCGCCAGCGCAGTAACTGCGCCACCGTGTACCGCCTCGCCGCCAGCCCCAGCCGCATCGCCGGGGTCCCGCCGCCTCGCCGCTCCGAGAACGGCTTCACCAGGTTGAGCCACGCCAACAGCCATGCCGCGCGCTCCACCACCGACTGGTGACGCTTCGAGAACGCGATCGTCTCGCGCTTGTGGTTCGCACTGTTGTGCCGCAGCAGCAGGTCCAGTCGGTTCACCGGGAACAACGGGTTGCCCGCGGTACGCGCCTCCTTGCTGCTGGTGCGCTCGTGTAGGACCCGGTAGCCCTCCAGCCGCCGCAGGGCCCGCGGGTAAGCCTGGTGCTCGTCCGAGCGCACGGTGAGGAACTGCGGCGTTCGCGCGGCCAATCGCAACGCCTCGTGCGTGCCCAGTTCGATCGCGCGCGGGTCGGGCCGGCCGTCCTCGGCCTCCATGCGAGCCCGGCGGCGCCTCTGGCCGGCGGTCATGTTGCCCTTGCGCCGCATGGGCGAGTGCGTGAACGCGTAGACGAA
>JBEGJG010000067.1:0-12263 GCA_041184705.1 Candidatus Eiseniibacteriota bacterium | reverse complement strand
AGTGCGACCACCGGATGCCACAGCCCCTTGCGAGGGTCGGCGAAGGTCGCGTACGGGTCGCGGAAGAACGCGTCCACCGGGAACGCCTGCCCCGAGGCGAGCATGCGGCGCACGGTGGCGATGTGATCGGGCGAATCGGTGAAGTACGACACCGGGGTGCCGAGCTGGAACGCGTGCAGCGCGGCCAACCCCATCGCCGCCACCACGGCGGCGATCGCGAGCCGAGGCAACGCGGGGAACGGCTCGATCGTGCGGGGCGCGGTGCGGCTCGCGACCATCCAGGGGACGAGCGTCCACAGCGCCCCGTGGTCCACGAGCACGGTGAAGGGGACCCCGACGAGGTGCGTCGCGAGCACGGCGAGTGCGGCCCACGCCACACCCAGCGCGAGCGCGGGGCCGGCCGCGAACCACGCCCCACCGGGCAGCGGCGCCCCGATGGCGCGTCTCCAGCCCTCCCCCGGGAGCAGCACGAGCACACCGAACGCGAGCGCGATGCGAAGCCCGCTGGGCAGCGCGGCGAGCATGCCCGAGTGCAGCGACAGCACCGATGCGAGCGCGGCGAGCGCGACCCACAACATGCGAGGCAGGGCACGCGGGCTCACGAGCGCGATCCTCCCAGTCGGCGGGCGAGGCCCGAGACCACGGGCAGACCCGACTCGGCGAGGAGTGAGCGGAAACCGATGCCCCGCATGAACGGGACGGACACGACGAGGAGGCCGATCGCGAACACCGCCGAGGCGACGACGTGGCGGCCGAGCGACATCCAGTCGAGACGCGCCGGCTCCACGAGCCACATCTGGTGGATACCGGCGAGCGCGAGCGTCGCGAGCACGGTCGGCACCAGGCAACGCACGACCAGCGTGAGGATGTTCAGACCCGTCACGCCCACGCCCGCGGCGGCGAGCGCGAGCAGGGTGCAACCCGAGACGAGGTAGGCGAGCGAGGACGCCGCCGCCACACCGGGCAGGCCACCGCTCCAGCGGATCGCGAGCACCTGCAGGCCGGCCGAGAGTGCGGTCAGGAACAGTGCCGCAGGCACGAGGATGATGCGCCGGCCCACGGTCATGAGGATGACCGAGGCGAGCGAGGCGAGCGCGATCCCGGTGGCCCCGAACGCGAGGACGCGCATGGCGCTCACGCTCGCGTCGTACTTCGGCAGCAGCAGGTGGACCGCGTACGGCGCCCAGATGGCCACCAGACCGGCCGCGAAGGGGATCCCGACCGACATGCCGCGCGCCAGACGGTCCACCCGCTCGCGCAGCACCGACCCGTCCCCCTTCGATTCACTGAACAGCCGCACGAACTGCGGGTAGCTCACGTACACGAGGGCGTCGGGGATGGCCATGAGCAGCGTCAGCACGTTCACCGACAGCCCGTAGTACCCGAGCGCCTCGGTGCCGAGGAATCGCAGCACGACGATGCGGTCGAGGTTGCGCATGACGATGCTGCTCGCGATGTAGGTGTAGAGCGGCAGTCCGATCTGCACGAGGTCCAGACTCTCGACCGCGGGCTCGGGCACGAGCGGCAGCACCTGGCGCGCGCGGTGGAGCACGAACAGCAGCGCCACGAGGCAGCCCGCGAACCAACCCCACAGCAGGCCCCAGCGGCCGAACAGGAACATGAGCGCGAGCCCGAGTCCCGAACCGATCAGCCCCTGCAGGATGGACCACTTCGTGAGACCGCCGATGTCGCCGTGCGAGCGCAGGATGCTGGTGCCGACGTTGGCGAGGTTGATGAACAGCACGCACAGCAGCGCGACCGCGATCCCGGTGAGGTTCCAGTTCGAGCGCATGCGACTGCTGCCGATCGAGGCCCAGGCGAGCCCGGCGATCGCGAACCCGACCGTGAGCGCGACGACGTTGAAGAGCGCGGCACGCTTCACACGTGCCAGACGCTCGGCATCGCCCTCGACGATACGAGCGGGCACCATCTGGTCGAGCCCCTGCTGGGTCCCGAGCGGGGCCAGCGCGCCGTAATCCATCATGAGCTGGATCGCGTTCCACGCGCCGAACGACATGGGGTCCAGCACCTTGGCGGCGAGGAAGCCGCGCACCATGCTGATCGCGCGCACGAGGTACTGGGTGAACGCGAGTCCGAGCGAATCACGGGTCAGCCGCTTGGCCCCGGGGGTCATGCCGCCCCTCCGCTGGCCGTTGGCGTGGCCGCACCGCAGCGCGATACACTCATGGCGTGACGACCCCGACCCCTACGCCCGACCGACTCGCCTCGCAGGGTGGCCGCCCGGTTCGCGACACGTTCCTGCCCATCGCCGTGCCCGACATCGGGCCGCGCGAACGCGAACTCGTCATGCAGGCCCTCGACTCCGGCTGGATCACCACCGGCCCTCGCACCTTCGAGCTGGCCACGCAGGTCGCCGCTCTGGCCGGCGCGAAGCATGCGGTCGTGGTGAACAGCGCCACCGGAGCGCTGCACCTGGCGCTCGAGGCGATGGGAGTGGGTCCCGGCGACGAGGTCATCACCTCGCCGTACACGTTCGTCGCGAGCGTCAACGTGATCGAGCACGTGCGTGCCACGCCGGTGCTCGCCGACGTCGAGCCCGACACGCTCTGCCTCGATCCGCGACGTGTCGCCGAGGCGATCACGCCCCGCACGAAGGTCATCCTCGCGGTGGACTACGCCGGTCACCCGTGCGACTACGACGCTCTGCGCGCCCTCGCCCACCCGCGCGGCATCCGCATCCTCGATGACGCGGCCCACGCGCTCGGAGCGGCCTCGCACGGCCGTCCGGTGGGCTCGGCCGCACTCGCCGACGTGACCGCGTTCTCGTTCTACGCGACCAAGAACCTCACGACCGGCGAGGGCGGCGCGGCCGTCACCGACGACGAGGCGTTGGCCGACCGCATCCGACTGCTGAGCCTGCACGGCATGAACCGCGACGCGTGGAAGCGCTACGGCGCGACCGGTAGCTGGTTCTACGAGGTCACCGCTCCGGGCTGGAAGTACAACCTGTCCGACCTG
The DNA here is from genome assembly GCA_041184705.1 of Candidatus Eiseniibacteriota bacterium. Classification (GTDB taxonomy): domain Bacteria; phylum Eisenbacteria; class RBG-16-71-46; order RBG-16-71-46; family RBG-16-71-46; genus JAIOPA01. The sequence continues at coordinate 9,284 of JBEGJG010000067.1, read as the reverse complement.
CTCGCGGCCATCGGGGTGGCGCAGCTGGAACGCTTCGCCGACTCGCAGGCCCGCCGCCGCGCGATCGTCGCGCGCTACGCGGCCGGACTCGCGGGCTGCGACGCGGTCCGCCTGCCCATCGAACGCCCGGGCATGACGCACGCGTGGCACCTGTACCCCATCGCCCTCGAACTCGACCGCCTCACCATCGACCGGGCGCGGTTCATCGAGGAACTGCGCGCCGAGAACGTCGGCACGAGCGTGCACTTCATCCCGATCCACTTCCACCCGCACTTCCGGGACGCGCTGGGGCACCGCGCCGGGGCGTTCCCCGTCGCGGAGTCGGCCTACGCGCGCGCCATCTCCCTGCCGCTGTTCGCGGGCATGGGCGATCGCGACGTCGACGACGTGGTCGCCGCCGTGCGCAAGGTGGCCGACGCGTTCCGGCGCTGAGCTCAAGCGCCCTCCCCCGTCCGTCCCGCGCCCTCGACCGTCTCCGCCTGCCCGATCGAGCGCAGGGACAGGCCCTCGAAGTTGAGCAGCACGAGGCCGACCGCGGTGATGGGGATCCACTGACTGAAGAAGTAGAACCATGAGAACGGGACCGACAGCGTCTTGTTCACACCGAAGAGCGCGAGCCCCGCGGTGCACGCGATGTTGAGCGTGCCGATGTAGCCCGGCGCGGCGGGCACCATGATGCCGATCGCGGTCACGACCAGCAGCACGAGCCCCGCGTACCACGGCAGCGAGATGCCGAGCGACCACAGGCTCAGGGCGAGTGCGAGCGCGAAGCACAGGAACATCGCGAACGACAGCACGAACACCACGGCGAGTCGTCCGAAGTCGCGGAACAGGCCCAGACCCTCGATGAACTGGTCGAGCATCTCGGCCACCCGGGCACGCCCCCCCTCCGGCAGCGGTGAGGTGAGCGTGCGCACCACGGCCTGCGCGAACCCACGACTGCGCTCGATGGCGATCACGAACACGGTCAGGAGCACGCAGAGCACGATGAGCACCTGCGCTCCCGCCTGCAGCAGCCGACCCGCATCGGTGTCCCCCGAGACCGGATGCACGAGCGTGGCGATGGCGAGGATGCCGAGCAGCGTGAGCATGTCCACGGCGCGCTCGACGACGACGGTCGCGAGCAGCGTGGTCTTGGACAGGCCCTCGCGACGCGCGAGCACCCATGGCCGCACGAACTCACCGAGCCGGAACGGCAGCAGGTTGTTGGCCATGAACCCGATCATGGTGGCGCTGAACAGCGAGCGCAGGGCCAGGGGACGACCCACGTTGACGAAGTAGCGCCAGCGCACCGAACGGATGAGGAAGCCCAGCAGCGTGACGGCCATGACCGCGACGAAGCCGGGCAGGCTCGCGCCGCGCAGCTCGCGCGCCACCTCGGCCACGCTCACGCCGCGCATGGACCACCATACGCAGACCGCGGACACGGCGATGCCGGCCGCCAGCTGGAGCGGGCGCTTCACGAGCGCGGCCCCGTGACGTCGCGGCGCAGGGTCTCGAGCTCCTGACGGAGCAGCGCGACCTCACGCGTGAGGGCATGGTTCTCGTAGCCCGCTCGCGACAGCTTGAGCGACAGGTAGAGCAGCATGGCGAGCGAGAACGCGAGCCCGAACGCGAACGTGGTCGAGGACTCGCCCATGAACCCGAGCGTGCGCGTGATCCAGGTGAGGAGCGGCGTCGAGAAGCCGAGCGCGGCGATGACCACCGTGGCGATGACCCACAGCAGCGAGTACTCCTCGGACAGCTTGCGCCGGCGCACGAGGTCGAGCACGTAGGCGGCCAGCGCGACCGCGGCGAGCGCGGTGATGATCTGGGTACGGGACAGGAAGAACACGGTGACCTCCTTAGACCGGCTTGCGGATCAGGGCCATGAGCGACGCGAGCAGGTTCTTGTAGGGGTAGTAGAGCTGCTTGCCGAGCGTGTAGAAGGACTGGCCGGCCTGGCGCTCGCGCATGACGACCGCCACCTCCTCGAGCCGGAAACCGCGCCGGGCGAGTGCGATGAGCAACGGCGCGTCCGGGAAGTCCTTCGGGAAGTCGTGCTGGCAGACCTTCATGACGGCTCGGTCGTAGGCGCGGAACCCCGAGGTCGTGTCCGCGATCGGACGCCCGAGCGCCATGCGCACGACTCCGCTGAACAGCAGCATGCCGAGTCGCCGGTTCCACGGGGCGCGATAGCCCGTGGAGGCGACGAAGCGCGAACCGATCGCGACCTCGCAGCGCCCCATGGCGACCGGCTCGAGGATGTGTCGCAGGTAGGCCGGGTCGTGCTGGCCGTCGGCGTCGAGCTGCACGCCGATGTCGTAACCGTGCTCGACCGCGTAACGGAAGCCGGTCTGCAACGCGCCACCCACGCCGAGGTTCACGGCGTGGCGCACCACGGCCACGCCCGCCTCGCGCGCGACGTGCGAGGTCGCATCGCGCGAACCGTCGTCCACCACGAGCAGATCCACGTCGGGCGCCTTCGCACGCACCTCGGCGAGGGTCGCCGGCAGGCTCTCCTCCTCGTTGTGCGCCGGGATGATGACAAGGACACGAGGGGCGGTCATGCGGGCCTCCGGGGTTCGAACACGCGCGCGAGCGGATCGATCGCGGCCACGACCGCGTCACGGATGCGACGCAGGATGTTGGACCGCAGGTCGAGCGCGGACAACTTCTCGAGGTCGTAGCGGGTGAGCAGGCCGAGCGCGAAAAGCGACACCGTGGCGGGCACCACGAGTGCGACGCGCGCGAGCAGGGACCCCACACCGCTCGGCCACTCGTACATGATGAATGCGGCGATGAGGAGCATGGGGACGGTCAACAGCAGGGCGCGCGCGAGCGTGCCGGCGCGCGACCACGCGGTCTCGGGCAGGAGCGTGGCGGAGAACGCCAGCGCCGCGAGGTACGAGACCACCGCACCGGCGAGGTTCGCGTACGCCGCACCCAGACCGCCCAGACGAGGAACGATCACCACGTAGCAGGTCATCTCCACCCCCAGCTTCACCATGGCGAGGGTGAGCACGAGCCCGGGTCGGCGCGTGGCCTGGAACAGCATGGTGAGCGGCTGCTGTGCCGTGCGCGCGATGGGCACCAGCGCCAGCACCTGCAGCATGGCGAGCGAGGGCAGGAAGAGCGGACTGCCGACCCAGAGCGTGAGCTCGGGCGAGAACGCGAACACGCACCACGCGACCACGCACGCCGCGACCTGAACGAGGCGGAAGGCCTGGTCGAAGATGTACCCGAGCCGCTCGCGCTCGGCGCGGGCGACGAGATGCGTGAGCGAGGGCAGGAGCGCGCTCGGCAGCGCGTAAACCAACTCGACGAACCGCTCGATTGTCTGGAACGCGAACGTGAAGTAGCCGAGCTGCGTGGGGTCGAGCACCTTGGCGAGCAGCAGCTTGCCGAGGTTCTGGCCCGACAGGAACGCGGCACGTGCCCCGAGGAGCGGCAGGCAGTAGCCCATCATCTGCCGCCACAGCGGACGGTCGTCGTCGGGCCCGGGCGGCGCGGGCTCCGAGGTCGCCGGCTCGAGCGAGGTCTGGTGCGCGAGCAACAGGGCCACGAGCGAGAACAACAGGGCCTGCGCCACGGTGAGCACCGCGAGGCCGACCGCCATCGCGACGAGCCCCTGCTGGGCCCACCACAACATGCCCACGAGCACCGTCTTCGAGATGTGGAACAGCAGCGACAGGCCACTCACCCACTCGAAGCGCTGCAGACCGAACAGCAGCGATCTTCCGGTGGTGTAGAGACCGTCGCTGGCGACCGTGAAGACGAGGATGGGCAGCAGGACGGCGAGCGCGGGCACCTCGAACTGATGCACGAGGACGGGGATGGCCGCGATCACCACACCGCTGGCGACGAGTCCCAGCACCACCTTGAGGCCGACCGCGATACCATGCGCCCGGAACAAGAGGTCGTAGCGTCGGCGGGCCTGGTACTCGGCGGCGTAGCGCTCGAGGAAGACCTCGAAGTTGCCGGTCAGCACGGACGCGAAACCGGTCACGGCGAGCGCGAGCGTGAGGATGCCGTAGTTGGTGGGGCCCAACCACCGCAGCATGAGTGCGAAGTACAGCATGCCCGACACCAGCGCCGCGACCTTCTCGAGCGCGAGGAAGAACGCCCCGCGCGAGACGTGACGTGCGATCTCACCGCGCTTCATGCGGCCTCCGGTCCGGCCGCCGGACGGGCGCCGTGCGCGGCGTCGAGCTCGCGCTCGAGGAACCCGCGGAGGTGCGCGAGATGGGTCACGTCGTCGGGCAGGACGCGATTGCTCGCGAGGAGGCCCGCCATGTCGGGGTGCGCGGGGTCGTAGCCGTGCATCGCGGCGAGCGGGGCGCGTCCCATGTAGGACGGCACCAGCAGCACGCCGGGATCGAGCAGGAACACGTCCTCGCCGTAGCGATGGTCGGGGAACGCGGCCCCGGCGCGCGCCAACTCGTCCGTGGACAGCCAGCGCCCACGCGACTCGGCCGCGAGTCCGGCGCGCACGACGTCGCGCACCGAGGGATCCCGCCACCAGAACCGCGCCATGGTGGAGTCCAGGAACACGAGGTAGTCCCGGCCGCGACGCGGCGGCAGCGCATCGAGTCGGGCCGCGACATCCACGTGCGCGACGACGTCCACCATGCCGTGGTCCGAGCACAGGTACAGCCACGGTTCGCGTCCACCGCGGCGGGCGGCCGTCGCCGCCTCGTCGAACCACTGCGACCAGTCGTCGAGTCCGCGGCGCACACCATCGCCCCGTGAGCCCTCGTGGTGCAGCGCGGCGTCGAGACGCGCCGAGTACACGAAGACGAGGTCGAGTCCGCCCTGCTCGAGCGCGGCCAGCGCCTCGCCGCGAGCTTGCGGTTCGGGCGTGCGCCAGTTCCACCCGCGCCACGCGAGGCCGCGTCGCTCGAGCGAATCCCACAACGAGTCGCACGGCAGACCGCCGGGACGGAAGATGTCCTCGCGCTCGGGCAGGTCGAACGCGGTCAACTGCTCGCGCGGGACCTCGTAGAGGTTGAAGTAGCCGCGCACGCGACGCGCCACCCATGCGCTGAGCGCACGTGTGAGCCGCCAACTGCGACGCAGACGCGTCGGCAACCAGCGCAGCCACTCGAGACCGCGGAACACGCTGCCCTCGGCGCCCGCACGGCGGTACATGAGCCAGCGCCCGTGCTCCGATGCGGAGCGACCGGTGAACGCGGTGGGCAGGGCCCCCGAGCTGAAACCCAGCACGGTGTCGAGCGGCCGACGATGCGACAGCGCGGGCGCGAAACGCGGGTCGCGCCCGGCCAGCGTCCAGCCGAGCGCGTCCACGAGCACGACCACGAGCACGGGCCTCATCGCCCACCCCCGCATCGCAGCCCTTCGTGCAGGCCCCGGTCCCACGCCTCGAACGTCTCGCGTGCAGCCGCATCCCAACCGGTCGCGCGCGTGACCCCGAGGGTCGCGAGCGCCGCTGAAGCCTCGCGCGGGAGCGCAGGACGCGCCCCGGTGGCGGCCGCGAGCAACAGCACCACGGCGCTCCCGTGGATGCGCTGCGCCGGGGTGCCCGCGAACGATCGCAGCAGACGGTCGAGAACGGGTGCGGTGGGTCCCTGGGTGGCGCGGAAGGCGAGCGACCGACGCAAACGGCGTGCGATCGAACCCCGACGCGCGACCGCCAGTGCCCGACCGTACGCCGACGAGGTCCGCGTCCACGCCCCCGAGACCTCCCACCACACGGCGCACCAGCCGCGCACGGCCGCGCGCCACGCGGGCTCGAGCGGCACCTCGATGTGCGAGTGGGCGCCTCGCGCCCGCCAGAGCCCGGCCCACGCCCCGTCGAGTGCGAGCGGGACCGCAGGCGAGATCGCGACGCGCGCGCGCTCGATACGGGTGGTGACGCGCGCCGGCCACTCACCCCGTGCGAGCGCGCGCGCCGAAGCGGCATCGAGCGCGGTCTTGAGCACGGCGTGACGAGCCCGCACCGCATCCAGACCGTCGGTCGGGGCGAGTGCGGCGTACAGCAGTTCGAAGGCGCGGTTCTCGAGCAGGAGCAGGCGCTCCTCGGCGTCCACCGCGGCGGGCTCCCAGTGCGGGATCGCGTCGCGCACGGCGGCGTCGCCCCAGACCACGATCGCGCTGCGGCCGAGCGTCACGGTGCCGGGACGCGCGGGCATGCGTGCGAGCCCCTCGCGGGTGACGAACGCCACCTCGAGCGCACCGGCCAGTGCCTTCGCACCGGGCGAGTCGGCCCACGCCGCACGTCCGGCGCGCGCACGCTGGCGCGCGGCGTCGCACGCGGCGTCGTCGCACATCACGGCGTACAGGTCGAGGTCCGAGATCGAGATCGCGTCGTCCGCGGGCCCGAACCACACCGCCTCACCGGTGGCATGGCTGCCCGAGAGGACCAACGCCTGCAGCCCCTCACCCGCCCACTCGACGGCCTGCGCGATCGCGGGCGCGAGTCGCTCCGAAAGTCCGGAGCCCGTGCCGGTCGCCGACCGCTGCACGGGCTCGGGGCTCACCTGCGACGTTGCGCTCACGCGTCCCCCCCGGACCGGCGGGTGGCGTGGCGCGCGGCCCATCGGGTCGGCGACGCAGGGGTGCGGGGACGGTGCATACGGGGGTCTCGGCCGACGACTAGATGCGGCGGTAGATGAACCCGGGGATCTCGTGCACCCGGCGGTTGAGGACGGAGCCCACGACGCGGCCGCCCGACTTGCGCAGCATCTCCACGGCGCGGGTGACGACCGGACGCTTCGCGCGACCGGCGTGCAGGACCATGACCACGCCATCCACCTGAGCGGCGAGCGCGGCCGAATCGGGCGACTCGACCACCGGCGGGGAATCCACCACCACCCAGTCGAACGAACCCTGAGCCGCCTCGAGGATGGCGCGCAGCGTACCCGGCGTGACGACGCCCGTGCGCGCGGCCTCCTCGCTGATCGGGATCGCGGCCAGATTGGGCGTGAGCGTGCCCGCCATGGCCGACGAGGCGACGCGCCGATCGAGCACCGCGTAGCGCTGCGACTCGTCGGCGTAGCAGACCGGGCGGCGACCATGGACGTCCACGAACAGCACGCGCTGGCTGCCGTGGGCGAGCGACTGCGCGAACTGGAGCGCGACCGTGCTCGTCCCCTCACCCGACTGTGCGCTGGAGAACATGATGCTGCGCAGGGCGATGCCCGGGAACGCGCTCTCGAGGTTCAGGCGGAGCGCGGTGGTCTCACGCACGGCGTCCTCGCTCAGGTCCACCCCACCCATGAGGGGCAGCGGCGCGAGGACCGCCTCCGTCGTCGCGGTCGACCACGCCGGCGCCGGTTCACGACCGGGCGGCGGGGCGATCGGCACGGGACCGAGGCCCAACCGCTCGCGGTTGGACTCGGCCTTCTTGAGTGCGTCGAGGATGCGGGACATGGGCGATATCTCCGAGGGGACGGATCAGCCGCTGCGACGACGGCGCTCGGAGAGCGACGCCAGGACGGGAAGGTCGAGGTACTCCTCGGCCTGGTTCGTGGTGCGAACCGTCAGGTCGAGACCATCGATGAAGAAGGCGATCGCGATGCCGACCAGCAGACTGAACGCGGGCGCGAGCAGCAGTCGGACGACGTCGAGCGGGTTCGTGGGGATGGCCACGCCGGCCGGCGACAGCAGCACGACGCTCATGTCGGGAGCGGTGTTGGCGGTGATGAGTGCCTGATCGCGCGACTCACTCACGCTCTTGAGTCGCGACCGCAGGTTGATGAGCTCGGCGTCGAGCTCGTCCATGGTCTTGAGGTCGTTCGGGGCCTGCGACAGCTGGGTCCGGATGCCCGCGAGCTGCTGGTCCACGACGTCGAGGCGCGAGCGCATCTGCGCGACACGCGAACCGGCCATGCGGACACGGGCGTCCACCTCCTTGCGGAGCAGGGCCTGCAGCGTCTCGAGCGTCTGGCGCGCCCCCACCACCTCGGGGGCGTCATCGCGCAGCGTCTCGGTGAGGAGCGCGATCTTGGTCTGCTGGTCCACGATGCGCATCTTCAGGTTGATGAGCGCACTCTCGTTGGTGAAGTGCTGCGCGCCGTCGAACGTGGGCAGATCCACGTCCGGGTCCTCCTGCATGCGGCGCATCGCCTGCTCGACCGTCTGCGCACCCGCGAGGTCGGCCGCCATGTCGCTGCGGCGCTGCTCGAGGACGGTGACCTGAGCGAGCAGGCTGTTCGTGGTCGCCAACGGCACCGCGACGCCCGAGTGCTCGGAGTACGTCTTGCGCTCCTGCATCTTGGACTCGATCTGGGCCTCGAGGTCGGCGATCTGCTGGTCGAAGAAACGGCGCGGCCCGTCGGTGTTGAGACGGCTGCGGCGGTACTCCATGTAAGCGTCGATCACGGCCTCGCACGCCGTCTGCGACAGCGACGGATCCAGCGAGATGTAGCCGATGGCGAGCACGTTCGACTTGCCCATCACTTCCACGTCGATCGAGGTGGGATCGAACGTCTGCTCCTCACCGCTCGCCTTGGCGCGCTCGTTGAAGATCTCGCGGGCACGCCGGACGACCGGCATGCTCTTGACGATCTGCATCTCGCTGCCGAGCTCCTGCTCCCACTCGCTGAACACCTGCCGGTCGGGGCGCAGCACGGTCTGGCGCTCGCCGCGCTTCACCAGGATGCGACCCGACGAGATGTACGAGGTCGGCGTGGACAGCGCCACGATCATCACCGTGGCGGTCGTCACCAGGAAGAGTCCGAGGATGATCCACTTGCGACGGAAGAGCACCGCGAGGAACTCGCGGGCGGTCGCCTGTCGGGCCAGACCGGACGGGGGCGTCGATCCAGGGGTCGGAGGATTCTGGTTCATGTCCGCATCACTCCCGGACGACGCGCGTCACGAAGACGCGGTCGAGGTTGAAGAGCTCCCACCCGATGAGCGCGCTGTCGAGCGTGTTCCCGATCGGGGCGAGGAACTGCTGCGCGAACACGTTGATGTTGCCGATCGTCGAACGCGGCACGAACACGATGTCGAATCGTCCGACCGTGGCATCCGCGAGGTCGTCGCCCTTGAGCAGCCGGTCGAGACGGATGCGCGACACCGCCACGGTGCGCGCACCATCGCGGTGGAACAGCAGCACGCTGTTGCGAGCCGCGTCATCCTTCAACCCGCCCGCAGCGGTGATCGCCTGCATGACGGTCACGAACGGACCGGCCGGGTAGCTGCCCGGCTTCTCGACGCGACCGAGCACGTGCACGACGTTGCCCGCGATGCCCTTCACGTTCACGACCACGCGCGGCAGCTTCAGGTCGGCGGACAGCAGCGCGATGATGCTGCGCTGCAGTTCCATGGGCGTGAGACCG
>JBEGJG010000066.1:0-8943 GCA_041184705.1 Candidatus Eiseniibacteriota bacterium | reverse complement strand
GCCCTCCACGAGCAGGACGTCGCGCGAGCGATGGTCGAGGAACACGGCGTCGCGCGGCGTGGACGAGCGGATCCACGCGTAGCACGCGGCGTCGCCGGGTGCGCGTGCGGTCTCGGGGGCCGTCTCGCCGGAGCGGTCGAGCAGGAACCCGCGCAGGAGTAGCAGCGACGGGAGCGCGAACAGCAGGAACACGAGCACACCGGTGACGACCGGGCCGGCCCGGCGCTGCACGGTCGCGAGTCGCTCTCCCACGCTGCCGCCCGCGAACACCGCGAGCGGGGCGAACACCATCCACACGAACTTGAACTCGTTGTGCTCGGGCAGGTGGACGACGATCGCGAACACCGTCATGCCGAGCAGCCACGCCGCCATCCACACCGGGGCGGCGGCGCGCGTGGCGAGACGTCGCGCGAGTGCCGGCGCCGCGAGCCACGCCACCACGCCGCAGGCGGTGAGCAGCGTCCACGGCATCCAGACGTCGAGGTGCAGGAAGCGGTGCTCCACGCCGCTCGCGCCCGCTTCCCAGCCGCGCGAGATGGAGCGGAAGTAGGGCGCCGCGGCCGCGAGTCCGACGGCATGCGCGCCGGCCAGTGCCAGTGCGCGTCCCGCGGGCAGCGCCGCGAGTCCGCGCTGGGCCAGGAGCGCGACGAGCAGCGAGGCGCCGATCGCGACAGGGCCGGCCGACAGTCCGACGACGCTGTGGAACAGCATCATGCCGCTGGCCGCCGCGCCGACCACCACCAGCCAGCGCCACGCCCCGGAACGGGACTCGTCCGCAAGCCAGCGCACCGAGGCCCACAGCGACAGCAGCATGAGCAGGTAGGCGTAGCCCAGCGCGGTGCCGACCATGAACTTGTCCCACGCGTTCACCATCCACGCGAACGGGGCCGAGAGCTGGTGCATGACCCCGACACCGTTCCAGTCCGCGGCGGCGGCGATACGCTCGACCTCCGCCCAGCCGCGCACCTCGCCGCGGGTCGCACGCAGCAGCCACAGCGGCCACAGCAGCAGTGCGCCCGCGTTGAGTCCGGTGAGCACGATCGGCAACGCACCTCGTGCGGCCTCGCGCGTACGGTGCACCGACCACGCGAGGGCGTGCGTCATCCAGACCAGCGTGGCGATCCACACCACGTTGGCCACGACCATGTGCGTGAACGGGGTCGGCTCCGGCCGCAGCGCGCCGAGGAGCGCGAGGAACAGGTTGTAGAACCAGACGTAGTTGAGGCCCAGCCCGGCGAAGCGGGGGTCCTGCGGGGGCATGCCGCGTTCGAGGATCTCGTACACGATCCCGGCGTGCACCCAGCCGTCGCTGCGCACGCGCGCCCACTCCGAGACCAGCATGGGCAGCGCGGCGAACGCCGCGGCCGCCAGAGCCCAGCCCCACGCGAACCGATCGCCGCGCGCATCGTCGTCGCTCGTTGTGCGGCCTGCGAGCGCGCGGGCCTCACCGCCCGCGAACAGCAGCCAGCCGCCCAGCGCCACGACCCGGGCCGCGACCGTGAGCGTCTGCCCGCTCTGCACGATCATCCAAGCCACGACCGTCGCGGCCAGCGGTCCCAACGCGGCCCCGAGCAGCCAGCGCGTGGCGCGTGGCGCGTCGGGCAGGAGCAGTCGGCCGAGCGCGAGTCCGGGGAAGAGGCCGATCCACACGTACGCGGACACGTCGCCGACCGGGCCGGGCACCATCAGTCCGACGGCTCCCAGTGCGACCGTCGCCAGCAGCGGCCACAGGGCCGAGAGCGCCCTCACGCCGAGGGACGCTCCGACTCGGCCGACAGACCGGTGAGATACCGGGCGAAGCCGGGGAACGCGCGAGCGACCCCGATGGCCGCGAGGATGATGAGGAACGGCTCCACCGGGATGCGATAGCGCGCCTGCGTGAAGAAGAACGCGTAGAACGCGGCGGTCCCGAGCACGCCGAGGGTGAGGAGGATCCGGTGTCGGGTGAGCCCCGCCCCGAACCCGAGCCCGAGGAACGACAGGATGAGTAGCGCGATGAAATACAGCCCGCCGACGTAGAGCACGATGGGCTGCGTGAAGCGGTTCTCGGTCTGCACGCGGTCGGGGACCGGGCGGAAGAAGTGCAGGAACTCGAAGACGTAGTCGTGCGTGTAGGCGACCGGGTAGCGCGCGAACAGGCTGCCCTCGCGTAGCAGGAACCGTCCCGGCGAGAGCGCCTCGAACGAGGCGTCCTGCGGGAAGCGCAGCCAGCGTTCGCGTGACAACACCGGATCGGTGCGGGCCGAGTGCAGCACGGTCTGCGCCTTGCGCATGAAGATGTGGTCGCTCGACGAGCCACCCGACGGTGCGCGTGTCGCCAGCGAGTACGGGGTCAGGAGCGCGGTCGCGCACAGCGCGCCGACCGTCAGGGCGCGCGCCAGAGTGGTCCCGTGCGTGCGCAGGCGGGAGAGCAGCCAGAGGGCGATGGCGAGCGAGGGCGCGAGGAACACCTGGTCGGCGAGGAAGCCGAGCGCGAACACGATGCCGAGCATCGCCCCGTCGCGCAGGGTGGGGTCCTCTCCGAGACGCAGCACGAGATACGCGAAGCCCACCAGCATGAGCATGTAGAGCGTGGTCGGGTACAGCAGTCCCGACACGAACACGAGGGTCGGGGCGACCGCCATCCCCGCGGCGGTGAGGGTCGCGGCGGTGGGGCCGGCGATGCGGCCCGCCAGTCGCGAGGTCACGAACATGAGCGTGATCGCGACGAGGAGTTGCAGCCAGCGCGTCGCCACCATGTTGCCCTCGCCACCGATCGAGAACCCGGTGGCCATGAGCAGCGGGTAGAGCGGCGCACGCGGACTGGCCTGGTCGAGCCCGATGCCGTGCAGGATGCGGAGCGCGGCAGCCTGATACTCGGCGGTGTCGCCGAAGTAGTAGCGATTGCCGAGCGTGAGCAGGTGGACGATGCGCAACATCGTCCCGATCGCGATCCAGCCGACCGGGGTGCGCAGGGCGCGCATCAGCGGGGGGAGCAGGCGCTTCATGCCGCCTCCCGCGGGCGCGCAGCGTCCCGCAGCCAGGGCGTGGCGCCCAGCAGCAGGCCGAGCACGCCGGGCACCAGCGTGCCGAGGCCGAAGTAGGCGAGCGAGTACGCCGGGCCGATCGCCGGGTCGGTGCCCGCGGCCACGAACAGGAGCGCGCTCACCTGTTCGCGCAACCCGAGGCCACTGAAGGCGATCGGGAGGTTCCCGAGAAGCGGGATGATGGGGAAGCCCAGCATCAGAGCGGGCGAGGCGTCGGGGGCGAGGTCGCGCACCATGAGGAACGCAGCCGCGAAGTTGAGCGCGTAGTAGAACATCCCGCCCGCCAATCCGACGCGGAACGCCCCACTCGTGAGTGTGCCCGCACTCGCCTCCTGCCAGCGCGCGAGGGTGCCCGCGAGCGGCGGGACGATCCGGGCCCCGATCGCCTGCAGGCGACGGCTCTCGAGCACAGCCACGCCCACCAGAGTGGCGGCGACGACCGCGAGGAACAGCCACATGACGGGGCCGCGCCACGCGGGCACGAGCACGAAGGCGGGAAGCGCGAGCAGCTCGAGCAGCAGGACGTCGGTGATGCGGTCCCACAGCACCGAGGCGAACGCCTGATGGCGCGGCACGCCGAGGTGCACGACGCGCGCGAACTCGCCGACCTTGCCCGGTGTGACGAGTCCGTAGCCGACACCCAGCAGCGTGAGGCCCCACGCCGGTGCGAGCGCGAGGGCGCGCCCCGAGCGCGCCAGCAGGCCCGCCCAGCGCTGCGCACGGCCGAGGTAGCTCACCAGCACGAGCGTGAGCGCGAGGGCGATCGTGCCGGGACGCAGACGTGCGAGTGCGCCGCCGACGTCGGCGAGCGGTACCTGACGCAGCAGCAGCGTCAGGAGCGCGACCGAGACGGCGACCTGCAGCGCCAGCGCGACGGGCTTCCTCATGGTGCGCTCGGGCCCTCGGGACGGTCGCGGCGTGCATCGGCGATGCGGCTCAGCCGCGTGTTCACCACGATCTCCTCGAGCAGGCGACGGTTCATGGCGGTCAGGTCGGAGAGCACGCCGAGGGCCACGAACAGCACGCCGATCACGGCGAGTGCGCCGGCCACGACCATGGACTGCACGTGTCCGGCGTCGAGCGGCTGCTGCAGGTAGATCCACACGAAGCGCGCGATGAGCGCGAACGATCCCGCCAGCGCGAGTCCCGCGAGCGTGAGGAAGAACCGCAGCGGACGGTAGAGCAGGTAGACGCGCAGCATGGTGCCGAGCGAGCGCGCGATGTACGAACCCATGCCGCGGAACAGTCGCGACTCGCGCAGCTTGCCGTTCACGCGGATCGGGACGTGCGCGATCGTGATGTTCTTCTGGCTCGCCTGGATCAGCGTCTCGAGCGTGTAGGTGAAGCCCGTCAGCACGGTGAGTCGCAGCGCCGCCTCGCGGCTGTAGGCGCGGAACCCCGAGGTGGCGTCCGGGACGTCGGTGTCGGAGAGGCCGCGCACGACCGCGCTTCCGAGGCGCTGCAGCGCCTTCTTGAGGGGCGAGAAGTGCTCGATCGCGTCGATGGGGCGCGCACCCAGCACCATGTCCGCGCGTCGCTCGAGGATGGGCTGCACCAGCTTGCCGATGTCAGCCCCGACGTACTGGTTGTCGGCGTCGGTGTTCACGATGATGTCCGCGCCCATGGCCAACGCCTCGCGCAGGCCCGCGTCGAACGCGCGTGCGAGACCGCGGCGCGACGGGAAGCGGATCACGCGGTGCGCGCCGAGCTGGCGCGCGATCTCGCTCGTGCGATCGCTGCTCCCGTCGTCGATGACGAGCAGCTCGATGCGGTCCACGCCCGGTAGCGACTGCGGTAGGTCGCGGATGGTGACCGGGAGGGTGGCCTCCTCGTTGAGGCACGGGATCTGGATGACGAGTTTCATGCGGCCCCCGCGGTGACGCGCGGCGGCACCGACCAGACCTCGGGGCGCTCGCCGGCGCCGTCGATCCAGTTGCGATGCCACAGCTCGAGGGTGAGCAGCGTCCACAGCTCGCGGGCGCGGTCGCGGCGCCCGGAGAGGTGGTCGTCCACCACGCCGCGCAGCGCGGCGGGTTCGAACCAGCCGCGCTCGAGACAGCGCGGCGACAACAGGGTGTCGGTGAGCAGCGGACGCAGCTCGTCGCGGAACCACGGCGAGAGCGGGACCGTGAACCCGACCTTGGGGCGGTCCACGACCTCGACCGGCAGCCAGCGGCGGGCGAGGCGCTTGAGCAGCACCTTGCCCTCGAGCCCCTGCACCTTGTGCGAGTCGCCGACGCGCGTCGCCCACTCCACGAACGGTCGATCGAGCAGCGGCACGCGCGCCTCGACCGAGGCCGCCATGCTCATCTTGTCCATCTTCATGAGCAGGTCGTCGGTGAGCCAGGTGCGCACGTCGGCGTCGAGCATGCGGTCGAGCGGTCGGTGCGCCGCGCTGTGCGCCAGCGCATCGCGGAACGGCTGCGTGCCCGCTGCGGCATGCGGCGCGAGCACGGGGCCGAGCAGACGGTCGCGCTCGTCGCCCACGAACCCGGCGAACCACGCGGCGAGCCGTTCGGCCTCGGAACGGAAGCGGGCACTGCGGCCCACGACCTGCAGCTTGCGGAAGCGGAACGGCAACCGGTCCACGCTCGCGAGCACGAGTGCGCGCAGCGGTCCCGGCAGCGAGGCGAGGCTGCGCGCGACGGGCTCCACCGCGTACTTCGGATAGCCGGCGAACAACTCGTCGCCCCCCTCGCCGGTGAGCACCACCGTGACGGTCTCCCGCGCGAGGCGCGACACCATGGCGGTCGGGATCGCGGCCGGCTCGCTCATGGGTTCGTCCTGGTGCCAGACCAGCGAGGGCAGCTCGCGCAGCAGGTCGTGGGCACCGACCACGATCTCGCGGTGCTCGGTGCGGCAGTGCTCCGCGACGCGGCGGGCGAACGGCAACTCGCTGTAGGGGCCGGGCGCGTCGAAGCCGACCGAGAACGTCTGCACGGGGCGGTCCGACAACCGACTCATGGTCGCGACCACGAGGCTCGAGTCCACGCCGCCCGACAGCAGCGCTCCCAGTGGGACGTCGCTCATGAGGTGGCTGCGCACGGATTCGGTGAGTCGGCGCTCGACCTCGGCCAGGGCGTCGTCGTCGGAGAGCGCCAGCTTGGGCTCCCACTCGGGGCGCCACCAGCGTTCCACGGTGGCACGACCGCCCTCGATCGTGAGCGTGTGTCCCGCGGGCAGCTTCTCGATGCCGGCGAACGTCGTGCGCGGCGCGGCCGCGTAGCGCAGCGTGAGATGCTGCATCACGCCCTCGGGGTCGGCCTCGCGGCGCACGCCCGGGAACGCGAACAGGGCCTTGATCTCGGACGCGAACAGGTACGCACCCTCGGCGCGCGTCCAGTAGAGCGGCTTGATGCCCACGTGGTCGCGGGCCACGAACAGGCGTCGGCGCGGGCGATCCCAGATCGCGAACGCGAACATGCCGTGCAGTCGCTGCACGAAGGCTGTGCCCCACTCCTCGTAGGCGTGCACGAGCGTCTCGGTGTCGCTGTGCGTGCGGTAGCGGTGACCGGCGCGCTCGAGTTCGGCGCGCAGCGCGGCGTGGTTGTAGATCTCGCCGTTGAACGCGATCCACACCGTGCCGTCCTCGTTCGAGAGCGGCTGGTGACCGGCTCCCACGTCCACGATCGCGAGACGGCGGAACGCGAGTCCCACACCGGGTTCGAGATGCACGCCCACGTCATCGGGGCCGCGGTGACGCAAGGCGGCGGCCGCGGTCGCGAGCCACGCCTGCTCCGGCGTGCGACCCTCGGGGTGATGGAACGCGGCGAACCCGCACATGACCCTGTCCCGTCCGTTGTGGGCCGCTCGTCAGAGCAGGCCGAAGCGCTTCCGGAACAGGAAGGTGAGGTTGAGCCAGCCGTCGCGCCACTTCTGCAGCTTCACCTCGCCGATGCGGGCGCCGTAGGCGATGTGCTCCTCGCCGAAGCGGTAGCCGCGCAGGATCGCCTCGAGCTTGATCTCCTGGCTGAACGGCATGCCGTCCGAGGTGATGCGCATGCGCTCGAGCGTCGAACGCTTGAACACCCACATGCCCGACTGACTGTCGCGGATGGGCGTGAAGAACAGCACCATCGCGGTCGCGGTCAGGACCCAGTTGCCGATGCGGTTGGTGACGCCCATCGCCTTGGGGTCGGCGAGCGGGAAGCGACTGGCCGAGAGGAAGTCGAGCTTGCGCTCGACCATCCTGCCCACGAGCGCCGGGATGGACTCGGGCGGATAGGTGCCGTCGCCATCGAGCGTCACGATGACGTCGCCCGTCGCGGCCTTGAGACCGGCCTTGTAGGCGGCGCCGTAGCCCGGCGTGCGTTCGCTCACCACCACCGCGCCGAGCGACCTCGCCACCTCGGCGGTGCGGTCGGTGCAGTTGTTGTCCACCACGACGATCTCGTCCACGTCCTTCGGGGTGCGCCCGATGACCTCGCGGACGCCATCCTCCTCGTTGTAGCAGGGGATGACGAGACTGATCTTCAGGTTCTGGATCATGGGAGGGGGTCCAGGTGGGACGACGAGGAGGGAGGGGGTGTCGTCGAGGCAGGTCGTTCGATGCTATCAACCGGGTCGGAGCCCCCGCAAGGAACCGTGTGGTGCCGCTTGTCCGTTGGGGCGCTTCGAATTGCAGCCTGCAAGACCCCCGTCTTCGGACTCCCATGGGAGTCCGTCGCCGGGAGCGTGATCGGGGTCATGGGCGGACCTCCCCGAGCCGGTCCCGACGGGGGCGCAGGTTGCGCATCCAGACACGGGCGGGCTCCTCCACGAACCGATAGAGCAGGTCGGCCGAACCCAGCAGGAGCACCCAGTACAGGGCGACCAGGCCCACCCGCGCGGCGAGCGGGGCGGTCGCGAACGCGGCGGCCGGCAGCCACCACTCGAGCAGGCGCTCGATCACCGCGTGCGTCAGGTAGAGGGCGTACGAGACCCGGCCCAGCCACAGCATGGGGCGACTGCCGAGCCAGCGCGCGGCACGCGTCCCGTCGGCGGTGAGGCCGAGGAGCAGCAGCGGCATGACGATCATCATGAGGTCGGGCGCGCGCGCGAGGAACGCCGGCAGCACGAGCACCGTGGCGAGGAAGGCCAGCAGGAGCGCGGTGGCGTGGCGCTGGCACCAGGCGGCCACGCGAGGGGTGCGCTTCCAGACACCATAGAGCGAGACGCCCGCCCAGAACCCGCACAGGATGCGCAGGATGGGGAACAGGTCGCGCGGCCAACCGCCGTTGGCGATGTACAGCCAACTCTGCGTGAGGTACAGCGCGATCGCGAGGTGCACCCAGCCGGGCACGCGCAGGTGGAGCCACGCGACCGCGAGCGGGAACAGGTAGACGTACGCGAACCACTCGGTGCTGATGGACCACGACGGGTAGTTCCACTCCTGACCGGGGCTGCGCACCCACGCGTGGGTCATGGCGAGGTGGGAGTGGAGCTGGTCCACCGGGTAGTTGCCGCCGAGCGTGGTGCCCGCGAGCGACGCTCCCCCCAGGACGACCGCCATCGCGGCCAGCGTCGCGACATGATTGGGGTAGATACGAGCGAGGCGCAGCCACAGGAATCGCAGGTGGGCGAACACGCTGTGCGAACGCGTGTCGGCGTCGTACACGTGGCACAGGATGAGCCCGCTCAGCACGAAGAACACGTCCACGCCGAGCAGACCCACCTTGCCGACCGGGGCGAACACCTGCCAAGCCGGGATCAGGGTGACGAACAGCGGATGGAAGTGGTAGAGCACCACCATGAGCGCGGCGATGCCACGGATACCGGTGAGACCGAGGATCTCCGGTTTGGCGGCATGCACGTTCATGGGATGTCCTCCGGTTCCGTCCGAGGGGGCGCCGAGGTGGCGCGGGTCCCCGGGGGTATCGGCCGATCCCCGGGGCGGGTCCACCCCCCCTCGGGAACTCCGCACCCTGTGCTAGATTCC
>JBEGJG010000065.1:0-9050 GCA_041184705.1 Candidatus Eiseniibacteriota bacterium | reverse complement strand
GCGCGACCCCGGTGCGGGGCGCGGCGGCCGGTGCGGCAGGGGCGCGAGCGAACGCGGATACTAGCGGAAGCGGGCGGGGGGCGTGAACCGTGGCGGTGGGTGCGCGAAGGCGCGCGCCGCGCGGGCGCGCCCGCTCAGACCGCGGGCTGCTGCTGCGTCAGGCAGTGGATGGCGCCGAGGCCCCAGATGAGCTCGGTGCAGTCGATGCCGACCACCGCGCGCCGGGGGCAGGCGGCCTGCAGGCGCGCCAGCGCGGTGCGGCTGCGGGCGTCGCGCCCGAACGTGGGCACGAGCAGCGCCCCGTTGACGAAGAGGAAGTTCAGGAACGTCGCGGGCAGGCGCTGGCCGTCGTGCTCCATGCGCTCGGGCATGGGCAGCGTCACGAGATCGAACGGCCGACCCTTGGCGTCGCGCAGCAGGCGCAGGCGGCGCAGGTTCTCCTGCAGCACGGCGTGGTTGGGGTCGCGCGGGTCGTCCTCGACCGCGGTGACGATGGTGCGCGCGTCGAGGAACCGCGCGAGGTCGTCCACGTGGCCGTCGGTGTCGTCGCCCTCGATGCCGTCGCCCAGCCACAGCACCTTCTCCTGCCCGTACCAGTCGCACAGCGTGCGCTCGATGCGGCGCTTCGACATCGTGGGGTTGCGGTTCGGGTTGAGCAGCACGCTCTCGGTGGTGAGCACGCAGCCCTCGCCGTTGAAGTCCACCGCACCGCCCTCCATCACCACGGGGGTCCGGAACCACGGCAGCCCGAGCGTCTCGGCGATGCGCTGCGGCACCGCGTCGTCGGCGTCGAACGGCGGGTACTTGCCGCCCCACGCGTTGTAGCCCCAGTCCACGATCGCGAGCTCGTGCTTGCCGCCGCGGCCGCGGCGCGTGACGAACGCGGGGCCGTGGTCGCGGCACCAGCACTCGTTGGTGGGGATGTGGAGGAACCGCACGCGCGTGAGCGGCACGCCGTGGAGCGCCAACTGCTGGCGCACGATGAGCTCCCAGTTCTCGTTGGGCACCAGGATGTTCACGCGCTGGCGCGCGACGATCGCGCCCACGATGCGCGCGAGGTTCTGCGGCACCTCGTGGTAGCGACCCGGGAACGAGATGCCCTCGGGGCGCGGCCACGAGAACCACACCGCGCTCTGGCGGGCCCACTCGGGCGGGAACGAGAAGCCGTGCGACGCGGGCGTGCCGGTGAGGCGGCGGGCGCGGGGCATGCGGCTCACGACTCGTCGGCGAAGCGCTTCGTGAGCCCGCCGTACGCGTCGATGCGCCGGTCGCGCAGGAACGGCCAGTGCGTGCGGCTGAACTCCACCTCGGCGAGGTCGCAGTCCACCGTGAGCACCTGCTCGCGGTCCACGCTGGCGCGCTCGCGCACGCGACCGTCGGGGCCGCACACGAACGACTGCCCCCAGAACGTGATGCCGGCCGGGTCCACCGGCTTGCCGTTCGCGTCCAGCACGTGCTCGTGCCCGATGCGGTTGGGCGCGCACACGAAACAACCGTTGGCGATCGCGTGCGAGCGCATCATGGTCTCCCACGCGTCGTGCTGCGCGTCGCCGTAGCGCTTGCGCTCCGACGGGTGCCAGCCGATGGCGGTGGGGTAGAACAGGATCTCGGCGCCCTGCAGCGCGGTGAGGCGCGCGCCCTCGGGGAACCACTGGTCCCAGCACACCAGCACGCCGAGGTTCGCGTGCTTCGTGCGCCACGTGCGGAACCCCGTGTCGCCCGGCGTGAAGTAGAACTTCTCGTAGTAGAGCGGGTCGTCGGGGATGTGCATCTTGCGGTACACCCCGAGCAACGAACCGTCGGCGTCGATCACGGCGGCGGTGTTGTGGTACAGCCCCGCGGCGCGCCGCTCGAACAGGCTGGCGACGATGACCACCCCGTGCTTGCGCGCGAGCTTCGAGAACGCGTCGGTGCTCGGGCCCGGGATGGACTCGGCGAGCGAGAAGAACCGGTGGTCCTCGGTCTGGCAGAAGTACGGGCTCGCGAACAGCTCCTGCGTGCACAGGATGCGCGCGCCGCCCTTGGCCGCCCGCTCGAGCAGGTGCAGCTGGTGGGCGCGGTTCCGCGCGACATCGGTGCCGCACGCCATCTGCGTGACGGCCACGCGCACCGCGCTCGAGGGCGGGGTCGCGCGTCGGGTCCTCTTCGGGGTGGTCTTCATGGGCGCGCATACTAATGCGCGTGCGGCCCGCCGTGCCACAGGGTGGACTCAGGGGGTGCCGGACGCGGGGAGGATGCTAGAGTGCGCCCCATGAATCCCGTGCTCGACGAGATGCTCCGCTCCAAGCTGGCCCAGACGCCCGACGGGCGCGCCGTCCCGCTGCAGTCCAACGTGCAGGCCGACGAGGCCGCGTTCCTCGAGCGTGTGGTGCGCGAGAGCGGGGTGGCCCGCACGGTCGAGATCGGGCTCGCCATGGGGTGCAGCGCACTCGCGATCGCCGAGGGCGCCCGCAGTACGCCGCACGCGCACCACGTCATCGTGGATCCTCGCCAGCACGCCCGCCCGCTCTGGGACGGCATCGGACTGCACCAGCTCGCGCGCGCCGGTTTCGCCGACCGCGTCGAGTTCGTGGCCGAGCCGTCGTACCGCGCGCTCGCCGCACTCGAGGCCGCCGGACGGCGGTTCGACTTCGCGTTCATCGACGGCTTCCACACCTTCGACTACACGCTGGTGGACTTCTTCCTCGTGGACCGCATGCTCGAGGTGGGTGGGCTCGTCGCGTTCGACGACGCCGATTGGTCGAGCGTGAGTCGCGTGGTGCGCTACGTCGCCACCAACCGCGCCTACACCGTGCATGCGGCCATGCCGCCGCGCCGCGAGGCCTGGAGCCCGGTGCGCCACGTGTACGAGGGCGTGCGCACGGTGGGCGGGGCGGTGCTGGGTGCGGCGGCACGCCTGCCGGGGGTGGGCCGCGTGCTGACCGAGGCGGTGACGCCCGCGTGGCGTGGTACCGACGCGCGTCTGGGGCTGGGTGGACCGTGCGTGGTGTTCCGCAAGACCAGCGAGGACGCCCGCCGCTACGACCATCACGTGGATTTCTAGCGGGGGGTCGCGCGGGGCGGTTGCCCGTCGTGCGGCGCGCCCGTAGCGTGACGGCATGATCCTCGACCCCGCGACCCTGTCCCGCGACGACGTCTACCGCGTGCTCATCTCGGCCGTGGTGCCGCGCCCGATCGCGTTCGTGTCCTCGATGTCGGCCGACGGCGTCGCGAACCTGGCGCCGTTCTCGTACTTCACCGCGCTCTCGAGCGATCCCCCGCTCGTGGGCATCGTGATCAACGACCGCGTGGGCGACCCCAAGGACACGCTGCGCAACGTGCGCGAGACCGGCGACTTCACCATCAACGTGGTGACGCCGGCGATCCTCGACGCCATGGTGCTCACCGCGGGCGAGTGGCCGCGGGGCACGAGCGAGTTCGGCCCCGCCGGTCTCACGCCGGTGCCGAGCGAGCGCGTGCGCGCGCCGCGCGTGGCCGAGTCGCCGCTGCAGTTGGAGTGCCGCTTCCACCGTGAGATCCCGCTCGGCAACGGGTTCCTGGTGGTCGGCGAGGTCGTGCTGGTGCGCGCCGACGACGCCGTGGTCGTGGACGGGCGTATCGACGCCACCCGGTTGCAGCCGGTGGGCCGCCTGGGCGGCGAGTTCTACGCCCTGCCCGGCGAGGTCGTGAAGCGGGCACGCCCCCGGGTCTCGCGGCGGACGGGCGAGGTCTCGGGCTGACGCGACGGCGGGGGTGGGGCTAGACTCCGCCCCCATGCACACCCCCGCCCTTCGCGCGTTCGCGCTCGCCTGCGGCCTCGCGGCCGCCCTGCCCGTCGTCGTCGCCGCTCAGCCCAAGCCCACCGCCGACCTGCTCGAGCGGCACGCGCTCACGCGCGGCTTCCGTTCGGGGCAGCCGACCTCGATCCGCATCCCGCGCGACGGCGCCGAGGTGCTGTTCCTCCGGTCGGGTCCGCGCGACCGCACGCAGAGCCTGTGGGCGCACGACCCGCGCACGGGGCGCGAGCGCGAGGTGCTGACCGGGCCCGGCTTGCTCGCGGGTGGCGAGGAGACGCTGTCGGCCGAGGAGCGTGCGCGGCGCGAACGTCTGCGCATGACCGCGCGCGGCCTGTCGTCGTTCGAGCTCTCCGAGGACGGACGTCGTCTGCTCGTGCCGTACTCGGGACGGTTGTTCGTGGTCGAGCGGCCGTCGTGGTCGGTGCGCGAACTGGTCGCTGGCGCGAGTCTGCCGCCGGCCGATGCGCCGCGTCTCTCGCCCGACGGCGCGCAGGTCGCGCTCGTGCGCGCGGGGGAACTGCGCATCGCCGACGCCGCGACCGGCGTGGAGCGCGTGATCGCGCGGCCCGAGAGCACCGGTGTCACGTGGGGCCTCGCCGAGTTCGTGGCGCAGGAGGAGATGGACCGTCTCGACGGGTTCTGGTGGTCGCCCGACTCGCGCTGGATCGTGGCGCAGCGCAACGATCACGCGGGCGTGGAACGACTGCGCATCATGGATCCCGCCGACCCCACCCGGGAGCCCGAGGCCAACCCGTACCCGCGTCCGGGCAAGCGCAACGTGGACGTGCGACTCGCGGTGTTCCCGGCATCGGGTGGCGCACCGACGTGGGTGGAGTGGGATCGCGAGGCGTGGCCCTACCTGTGTCGCGTGGTGTGGCCCGCCACGGGTCCACTCACGCTGTACGTGATGGACCGTCGGCAGCAGCGCGCCTCGCTGCTCACCGTGGATCCCGCCACCGGGCGCACCTCGCCGTTGCTCGGGGAGCGCGACCCGGCGTGGATCAACCTGCCCATGGGCGCGCCGCGCTGGCTCGCCGACGGCCGGTCGTTCTTGTGGATCGCCGAGCGCGACGACTCCGGTCCGTGGCTGGAACTGCAGAACCCCGACGCCACCAGCCGCCGTCTCACCCCGCCGGGGCTGCGCGTGCGCGAACTGCTCACGGTGGACGCGGTGCGCGGGTTGGCGTGGTTCACCGCGAGCGACGAGCCCACCGAGACGCACCTGTGGTCGGTCGAGCTGCGCAAGCCGTGGCGCGTCAAGCGCGCGAACCCCGAGCCCGGCGTGGAGGGCGCGGTGTTCGGCGCGCTCGGTGCGCTGCGCGTGCGGTCGCTCGCGCCCGAGCGCGGACCTGCGCGCTGGCACGTCGAGGACGCGGCGGGTCGCGCGTTGGGCGAGTTGCGTTCGGTCGCCGAGGACCCGGGCGTCGAGCCGCGCGTGGAGTGGACCACGGTCGGTCCCGACTCGCTGCGCGCGTTCGTGGTGCGCCCGAGCGACTTCGATCCGAACCGTCGCTACCCGGTGATCGACTGGGCGTACGCGGGTCCGCACAGCCAGCGCGTGCTGCGCAGCGGTCGGCGCTACCTGCTCGAGCAGTGGCTGGCCGACCAGGGCTTCATCGTGTGCACCGTGGACGGGCGCGGCACGCCGGGGCGCGGGAGGACGTTCGAGCGCGCGATCCGCGGGGACTTCATCGGTCCTGCGATCGAGGACCACGTCGCCGCGTTGCGCGAGCTCGTGGCGCGTCATCCCGAGATGGACGGGTCGCGCATCGGCACGTACGGCTGGAGCTTCGGCGGATACTTCGCGGCGCAGGCCGTGCTGCACGCGCCCGACACCTACCGGGCCGCGGTCGCGGGCGCGCCGGTCGTGGACTGGCACGACTACGACACGTTCTACACCGAGCGCTACCTCGGGGTGCCGCCCGAGGACTCCGCGGCGTACACGCGCAGCTCGGTGCTGCTCAAGGCCGCCTCGCTCGATCGGCCCCTGCTGGTCATCCACGGCACCGCCGACGACAACGTGTACTTCGTGCACAGCCTCGAACTGGCCGATGCGCTCAATCGCGCCGCGCGCCCATGGACCTTCCTGCCGCTGCCCGGGCAGACGCACGTCGTGAGCGCGGTGCCGCAGGTGAAGCAGGTGTACGGCCGCATGCTCGAGTTCATGCAGCGCGAGCTCGGCGTGTACCGCGACGCGGCCCCGCCGCGGCACTAGGGGGACGAGGCATGGGGGGCGAGGCGCGCATCCCGGTGCGCGGACCCGAGGACGTGTGGACGTTCACGCAGCGCAACGTGCCGCTGTGGGACATCCTCGAGACGTTCCCGGCCGACGCCATCGGTCCGCGCGGACCGAAGGACCCGCCGCGGCCCTACGAGGTGCGACCGGTCACGGTGCACACCGACCTCGGCTGGTCGTTCGAGTCCGACATCCAGTACGGCAGCTGGGTGTTCCGGCCGCGCTCGCCCGTGCAGCCCGGCATGATGCGCTGGTGCCGCGAGTGCGGGCTCGAGCCCGGCGACACGATCGTGTTCACGCGCCTCGGCGAGCGCGAGTACTCGTTGCGTCGCGAGCGCGCATGAGTCGCGCGCGCGGGGCTCACGCGGGGCGCGGCCCCGCGGCCTTGCGCAGTCGGTCGGCGAGCGCGAGTCCCAGCCCGTGCTCGGGCGGCAGGCAGGCGACGATCGTGGTGCAACCGTCGCGGTCGAACGCGCGCAGCACCTCGTACAACTCGTGCGCCTGCTCGTCGAGCGTGGCGGGCAGCGTGCGCACGACCGCGCCCGCGAGCTCTGCCGCGGGCACGTCCGCGGGCGCCCACACGCCGACGCGCTGACCCTGGGCGAGCAACGCACGCACCTCGTTCGCGACCTCGGGGACGGGCACCAGTCGCACCTGCGCGTGCGGCGCGTAGTGCGACGGGTGCTGGCCCGGCGCGGCCACCGTGCGCGCGCCGCCCTGCGACAGTGCGCACCCGAGCACGGACTCCAGGTCCTCGCGGGTCACGCCTCCGGGGCGCAGCAGCACGGGCGCATCGCCGCTCAGGTCCACGATGGTGGACTCCACGCCCACGGCGCACGCCCCGCCGTCGAGCACCACGTCCACGTCGGTGCCGAGGTCGTCGCGCACGTGCTGCGCGGTGGTGGGGCTGACCGAACCGAAGCGGTTCGCCGACGGCGCGGCGAGCCCGCCACCGAAGCGCTCGAGCAGTGCGAGCGCGACCGGGTGCGCGGGCACGCGCAGTGCCACGGTGTCGTGTCCGCCCGTGACCGCGAGCGGGGTGCGCGATCCGCGCCGCAGCACGATCGTGAGCGGTCCGGGCCAGAAGCGTTCGGCGAGCCGCTGCGCGGCCTCGGGCACGGGATCCGCCCACGCGGGCATGGCCGCGGCCGAGGCGAGGTGCACGATGAGCGGGTGCGAGGTGGGGCGGCCCTTCACCGCGAACACGCGTGAGACCGCGTCGGGGTTCGACGCGTCGGCCCCCAGCCCGTACACGGTCTCGGTCGGGAACGCGACCAGACGGCCCGCGCGCAGCGCGCGGACCGCGGTATCGAGTTCGGTATCGGAGGGGCGTGGGGTCATGGGCGGATCGGAGGGGTCACAGCGGTAGTTGGACGAGGATCTCCTCGACACCGGGGAAGCGGTGCTCGCGGCGCTTCGAGAACACGAGGCGGTCGTCCACCGTCACCTCGAACTCGCCGCCGCTGCCGGGCTCGAGTTCGGCCTCGACGCCCCGGTGCTCACGAATCTCGGCCGCCAGACCGGCGGCCCGTGGGAGGTAGTTTCACTGCACGCAGTAGCGGATGACGATCCGCATGGGGACCTCCGTCGGTGAGGGGCGTGGACGCGGGACCGCGGCAGCATAGCGCGCCGCACACGTGCGCGGGGAGGGTGTTCGGCGCGGCCCCGGGTTTGACCCCCGTGGCGGGCGCGGGCAATCTGCGCCGCCATGGGACTCCGCACACCCGGACTCGGGGAACGCCTGCGCGCCGCCATCGGCGAGGGCCTGCGCGAGCAGGAACCGCTCAAGCACCACACCACGTTCCGCATCGGCGGACCGGCCGACTGGTTCGTGGCCGCGCGCACGCCCGAGCAGATGGTGGCCGCGCTGCGGGCCGCGCACGAGAACGACCTGCCGTGCTTCCTGCTCGGCGGCGGCAGCAACCTGCTCGTCTCCGACGAGGGTTTCCGCGGGCTCGTGGTGCGCAACGCCATCGAGGACGTGGCGTTCGACGGTGTGCATGCGCGTGTCGGGTGCGGCGCCGACTACCTCTCGTTCATCCAGCTCACGCGCGAGCAGGGGTTGGCCGGGCTCGCGTACGCGGCCGGCATCCCGGGCTCGGTGGGCGGTGCGATCTACGGCAACGCCGGATGCTACGGCCACGACATCGGTTCGCGCGTGGTCGAGTGCACGGTCTGCACGCTCGAGGGCGATCGGGTCGAGACCCATCCCGCGTCGTGGTTCGAGTTCGCGTACCGCGACTCGCGCCTGAAGCGTGAACCGCGCGCGCTGCTGTCGTGCGTGCTGCGTCTCGAGAAGGGGGATCCGGCCGCCATCGCCGCCGAGATCGAGGAGAAGCTCGAGATCCGTCGCACCAAGCACCCGCAGTGGAGGATCGAGCCCACGGCCGGTTCGTACTTCAAGAACCTGCCGCCCGGTTTCACCGCGCCGGGCCTGCCGCTGTCGCCCGGGACGCACCGCGTGCC
This sequence comes from Candidatus Eiseniibacteriota bacterium, assembly GCA_041184705.1. GTDB lineage: Bacteria > Eisenbacteria > RBG-16-71-46 > RBG-16-71-46 > RBG-16-71-46 > JAIOPA01. The sequence goes on along the minus strand of JBEGJG010000065.1, from coordinate 572 downwards.
GGCCGGCGCGCTGCTCGACGTGTGCGAGTGCCGCGGGCTGCGCGTGGGTGACGCCGCGGTGTTCGCCAAGCACGCCAACATCCTGGTGAACGCAGGCCACGCCACCGCGGCCGACATGCTCACGCTCGCCGAGGTGCTGAAGGCCCGCGTGCGCAAGCGGTTCGGGGTCGAGCTCGAGGAGGAGGTCATGTTCCTCGGGGAGCGTCCCGACGTGGCCGCCGCGGCCGCCGCCATCCCCTGAGGCCGGCCCCCTTCGGGCAAGCCGTTGTCGGCGCGTCCGTTGGGTCGCGCCCACCCGCGCTCGTCCCAACGAGGGGCGCAGGGTCGCCCATGCGCCCAAGGGGGCATTGTCCCGTCCGCCCGGGGAGGAGCATCATCGCGACATGAGCGAACTCCTGAGTCGCCGGTTGCTGCAGACGAGGTTCGAGGGCCCGCACCACGAGGCCCTGCTCGCGGTCATGTTGGCCAACGCCGCCATCGACGCGCGGCTCGACGCCGCGTTCGAGGGCACCGGGATCACGCAGCAGCAGTACAACGTGCTGCGCATCCTGAACGGCGTGTACCCGGGGGCG